>CANHWS010000170.1 GCA_947464365.1 Cytophagaceae bacterium
GCGGTAGTGCGCTACTTTGCTTCAGTCCCTGACGAAGACAAATTGTGGTGCATCGCCCTGCTGACAGGCAAAAGACCCAAACGCACCATCAATACTACATTAATGCGTCTCTGGGCCGCCGAGTTGGGCATGGTTGAGCCTTGGCTGTTCGAGACTTGCTACAATACTGTTGGCGACTTGGCCGAAACCATTGCCATCCTTTTGCCACCACCTAGCTCGCCACAACCAACAACCCTATCAGAGGTGATGAGGACCTTATTGGCGCTGGACAAAACGAATGAGGAGGTAAAAAAAACGACCTTAGTCGAGCTCTGGCAACGTACCGAAATAGATGAACGCTTTGTTCTCAACAAATTGATCACGGGCGGATTCCGGATTGGGGTCAGCGAAAAACTAGTAGTCAAAGCCCTAAGTCAATACCTCGGCAAGGAGGCTGATTTGCTTACGCACCGCTTGATGGGCAATTGGGATCCTGTCAAGACCACATTCGACCGGTTGCTGTTAGATGAAAATGCTGCGGATGCACTTAGCCGGCCGTATCCATTTATGCTTGCTTACCCGCTAGAGCAATCCGTTGACACCCTTGGGCCGATCACTGACTGGCAGGCCGAGTGGAAATGGGACGGTATCCGATGCCAAATTATTGTACGGCAGGGGCAGCTCTTTGTCTGGAGCCGTGGGGAGGAGTTGCTTACGGATAAATTCCCGGAGCTAGGGGTGCTAAAAGGCGCTTTGCCTGATGGCACGGTGATCGATGGGGAGCTTTTGGGCTTTCGGGATGGTAAACCGCTGCCGTTTCAGGCTCTGCAGACCCGCATCATGCGCAAAAATGTGAGTGTTAAGCACCAGAAGGATTGCCCTATTCGTATCCTAGCGTACGACGTGTTGGAGTATGGGGGTCAAGATGTTCGAGACCAACCACTGCAAGGGCGTCGCCAATTACTGGAGAGCCTCCTCGACCAAGCTAGTGTAGTGGCCATCATGGATTTGTCTCCTGTAGTGACCTTTGACAGTTGGGAAGCGCTTAGCCACATGCGGGACCAAAGCCGTGACCATGTTGCAGAGGGCTTTATGCTCAAGCGCCTTGATAGCCAGTATGAAACGGGGCGCAAAAAAGGCAGTTGGCATAAATGGAAGGTCGAGCCCTACACCATCGATGCAGTAATGCTCTATGCCCAGGCCGGCCATGGACGGCGTGCCAACCTCTTTACGGATTTTACATTTGCCGTCTGGGATGGGGATCTGTTGGTTCCGTTCGCCAAAGCATATAGCGGCCTTACAGACAAGGAGTTGGTCGAGGTAGATGCATTTGTCAAAAAAAACACGAAGGAAAAATTTGGTCCAGTACGGTCGGTCAAAGCTGAGTTGGTCTTTGAGTTGGCTTTCGAAGGGATCAACAAAAGCTCAAGGCACAAATGTGGTGTGGCGGTCAGGTTTCCACGGATTGTGCGTTGGCGTCGCGACAAGTTGCCTACCCAAGCAGATACGCTCGAGATGCTCAAACTCCTAGCAAGTCAGCCATCAATGCCTGTTACGGCTGATAACCAAGTCAGTTGATTTTGGGTTAGTCCTTCTGATCATCATCAATGTCTTAATCTAAACAGTGTTAGCTCCCTCCACCGAATTGTCCCCATTGATTTCTCAGGATGTGCTTACCCAGCATATCTCAGGAACATCGTTGGTTGCATCCGTTGCTGATTTGGAAAAAGGTGTGGGTCAACCAGATTCCAGCGGCCAATCAAATCCATTGGTTGATCAAGAACATCCCTACTTTCAGTTTTTTAGTCGCAAAAAGTGGCTCGCTTTCCCTTGGCAGCAGGATGTTCTGGCTGCCTACCAAGCGGGGCATAGTGGTTTGCTCAATGCCCCAACAGGCAGTGGCAAAACTTATGGGTTATTTATACCGATTTTGTCAGATTGGTTGGTTCGGAATGGTGGACAACCCGCCGACAAAAATACGGGCCTAGTGGCCCTCTGGATCACACCCGTCAGGGCTTTGGGTGGTGATATCAGCCGAGCGATGGCACATGCCTCGGACATATTGGATGCTAATTGGTCGGTGGCCTTGCGCACTGGTGACACCTCTGCTAAGGACCGATCCGCCCAAAAGCGCAATACTCCGCAAGTAATCGTCACCACCCCAGAAAGCCTACACCTGATGTTGGCTACAAAGGGATATGCTGACTTGTTCAAGACGCTCGAGGTCATCGTGTTTGATGAATGGCATGAGCTTCTAGGGTCTAAGCGTGGCGTTCAGTCCGAATTGGCCTTGTCTAGGCTCCGTGCCCTCAACCCCAAGCTCAGGACTTGGGCTATATCTGCGACTATCGGCAACCTCGAGCAAGGGCTGGAAGTTCTGATGGGCTCCAGAGCGGGACATGAACAAGTTTCAATCCTGAAGGCTGATATCGATAAAAAAATTGTGATCGAAAGCATCCTCCCGGATGAAGTGGAGGAGTTCCCATGGGGCGGTCATCTCGGCACCAAACTGGTCGAGAAAGTGGTGCCAATCCTGCAGGGTAGTGGTAGCACCTTGGTCTTCACCAACACCCGTGCACAATGCGAAATCTGGTACCAGAAGCTGCTTGAAGCTGACCCCATGTTGGCTGGTGTGATTGCCTTGCACCATGGGTCTTTGAGTTCGGACATCAGGCAGTGGGTGGAAGAAGCGTTGCATGCTGGCAAACTCAAAGCTGTGGTCTGCACCTCATCGCTTGATCTTGGGGTGGATTTCAAAGCTGTTGAGACCATTGTCCAGATCGGTGGGCCGAAGGGTGTTGCCAGGTTCCTCCAACGAGCTGGGCGTAGTGGCCATCAGCCAGGTGCCTTGTCGCGTATTTACTTTTTGCCTGCCCATAGCCTCGAGCTGATGGAGGCTGCTGCTCTCCGCACCGCCATTGCCGAAGGAAAAGTAGAGGACAAGGTGCCCATCGTTAGGGCATTTGATGTCTTGGCTCAGTACCTTGTTACGCTTGGTGTTTCGGATGGATTTGACCCTGAGCTTTTGTTGGTCGAGATTCGCAACACCCATGCTTACGCCTCAATTACTGATCAGGAATGGACTCAGGTGATGCAGTTTGTGAGTTTCGGCGGGCAGAGCCTACAAGCCTATGGTGAGTTCGCGCGTTTGGTCAAGGACGAGATAGGGCCTATGTATAGGGTGACCAACCGTCGGATTGCGATGCGACACCGCATGAGTATGGGGACCATTACCTCAGATGCTATGATCACGGTCAAGTTTGTGACGGGGGGCTTTATCGGCTCGGTTGAGGAGTATTTCATCAGCCGGCTGAACCCTGGAGATGTATTTATGTTTGGTGGTCGGGCGTTAGAGTTTGTCCGGATGCATGACATGAAGGCTACTGTGCGGCTGGCGGCCAAAAACAAGAAGGCCCAAACCCCAAGTTGGCAAGGTGGTCGGATGCCGCTGAGCTCGCAGCTATCCCACATGATTAGGCGCAAACTTACTTTGGCCATGACCCCAGATGCCCTCGGACCAGAGGATATTGAGTTGATGGTATTAAAACCCTTGTTCCGGATGCAAGCCGAGCTTTCGGTGTTACCGAGGGAGGATGAGTTTTTGATCGAGGAAGTTGTGACAAGAGATGGCTACCATTTGTTTTTCTATACCTTCGAAGGCAGGCTGGTCAACGAGGGAATGGCCAACCTCATTGCGCACCGTATTGGTCGGACTAGGTCCATCACCTTTAGTATCTCGATGACCGATTATGGCTTCGAGCTGCTGAGTGATACCCCACTCCATGCTGCTGACCTATTAGAAGAAGACCTCCTGACGACCAATTACCTCGTGGCAGACATCATGGCTGGGGTCAATGTGGCCGAGCTCTCGCAACGCAAGTTTCGGGACATTGCTCGCATTGCTGGGCTGACCTTTGAGGGCTTCCCAGGCAAAACCCTCAAGACAAGGCAACTACAGGCCAGCAGCCGTATCTTCTTTAAGGTCTTTACTGAATACGAACCTGATAACCTCTTGCTCAAACAGGCATATGAAGAGGTGCTGTATGATCAGCTGGAGGAAAACAGGCTTAGGGCTGCGCTAAACCGGATCGCAGGTCAGAAAATTATTATCATGAAACCCAAACGTTTTACACCATTTTGTTTCCCGATTATGGTCGAAATGATCAGAGGGAAACTCACCACCGAAACAATTGAAGATCGTGTTGCAAAGATGCTCAAACAAGCAGTTGCGCCATAGATGATCGTTAAATCTATCATTATCTATATTGATATAATCCATGAATAGCTTATCCAGATTGTTGCCATCAAAACCGACGCCATTTATCTTTGAATTGGGCCCACATCAGCTTCATATTTCGGCTGACAGAACCATCTATTGGCCAGCCGAGCGAGCCCTCCTGCTGGCAGATCTCCACTTGGGGAAGGCGACCCATTTTCGTAAACATGGGGTCTATGTCCCTGGGGATGTGATCCAGAAGGAGTTACTGAGGATTGAGACTGCCATCTTGCATCATCAACCTTTGGCGATCTATATCTTGGGTGATTTGTTCCATGCGAGCTACAACGCCGAGTGGCCACTATTTGTCGAGCTGATGCATCAATATGCCCATTTGCGCTGGGTTTTGCTAAAAGGTAATCATGATGTGCTCGGTAGGGGCACCTACGAAGAGGCTGGTTTTGAAGTAGTTGATGATCGACTCATGGTCCATAATGTCGTCTTGGCACATAAACCAGAAGCGGTTGCCGAGCTGTCAGAGGACGAATTTGCTATCGTTGGGCATATACACCCTGGCTATACCCTTGGTGCCAAAGGATTGCCGGGCAAAGTCCGGATGCCTTGTTGTTGGCTTAGCGGACGCCGACTAGTGCTGCCAGCGTGGGGGAGCTTTACAGGCTTGGATATTGTGCAGGCTAAGGCTGGGGATCACCTATTTTTGTTGACTGAAAATGCCGTGTGGCCCCACAAGGTTTGAAAAAGCTGGGGGGTGTTTAGAATGTATAGGAAATGACAATAAAATAAATTATCTTCAGGCAAACAGGCAATGATTGCTAGGGCCAATGGATAGTGAAACTAAAAATCGGGAAGGGTAATGGTGGCACCTTTATTGCAAGTTGGGTCAGGAGTAACGATGGGGCAGATAGCCAACATTCGTTAATAACTTCTGAATCATTAATAATGAAAATCCTCTCCACTAAGATTAGTCTATCCGCCATCCTGACCCTATTGCTCATGGTGATGGTGTCCACAGGTTGCAATCGCCACAATGGTGCTTTTTTTGCTTCGTCGCGTGGCCAAGCAAGCCTTAGTAGCCATGCTAAGGCACCAATTCCCCTGTCCGATGCTGCTGTTTCGGCAGCTCAGGCCAACTTGCACGCAGCCGTCGTCAATATTAGCGATGGCCGTGGTACTGCTGCTGACCAACTGATGGTTTCCGACAACCTAGGTATCCTAGCCAACCACATCAAAGCAGGTGGCAATATCGACAAGGCAAAACGCAAGCAACTTAAACAAGACCTAAGGGTTTTGGCCAGCAAGCCCAATATGCTCACTGCTAGTACCACGGCCAATATTGACGGTGACCAAATCCAGTCTGCTTACGACAATGCCATCAACGAAGGCAAAGTTGCCAATGCAAATACTGTTCAGGCTGCCGTTCAAGACCAAAAAAGTGCTGAGAATTCCACATTAGGTATCCAGATTGTTGCAGCCATTTTGTTGGTGTTTTTGGGATACTTGGGTGTCCACCGTTATTTCCTAGGCCGTTGGGGATCAGGCTTTTTGCAGTTGCTGCTCACGATCGTTGGGGCGATCCTGTTATTAGGTGCGCAAAGCCTTTGGGCGTCTGGTGCGGCAACAGCAGCGTTGGCCTTGGGTACCTTGGGCTGGATCGTGTTGGGTGGGCTGCTACTTTGGCTAGTTATTGACCTGATCCGGATCCTGGTTGGTAGTTTACATCCAGTCGGCTAGGCAGATAATTGGTTTTAATGCCCAGATCGCCTCTTTACCTCCAAACACATACTTGCAAAGGTATCATGGCCCAAAGCTGTGGTACCTTTTTTGACTAAATCAGGGTTGCACTCAGCCTAGTTCGAACCTGTCAATCATTTGCCAGATAATAGTATTACCAACTTGCCAACAGCCCAGCCTAAGATCATGACTACAACACCGTGCGCCCAAGCCTATCGCCTTATCGGATTTTGTTTGATGGTCTCGTTGGTGCTATTTGGCTGTACCCGTCAATATGGGGCTTACTTTATGCGGTCGGCTTCTGGGGCTGGACTTTTGGCTGGAACCTCACAAGTAGTTTTAGTAGATAGCACCTTGGTTAAGGTTAACTATGTCAACTTACGGTTACTGGCTCAAAAGCAAAATACCCCTTTGTCGCAAGCAGAACGTGACAGCCTGAAACAAGGTTTGCAGTTGCTGAGTGGGCATATCGCTGCTGGTGGCGGTATTGACAAAAAGCAGAGATCGCAGTATCGACAGGTTCTGAAGACACTGACGCCCGGGCCAATAACCAGAAAAGCGATACAAGCCAATCAATGGGACTTTGCGAGCCTAGACCAGCATGTCTATGCTGCTAAAGGCACTTTTAAGCCAATGGCACCAAGCGGGTCAATTTACCAAGCTATCCCAGATGAAGTTAAGGATAACCCTATGTATGGAACAGAAGGTAAAGTCCTTAACCGTCTAGCACTGTCCGAATCTGACCCTGACGATTTTTATATCGAACAACTTGTAGCTGCACTACTTTGCGTTTTTGTAGGGTTTACGGGGGCGCATCGGTTCTATTTGGGATATCCCAAACAAGGGTTTATACAGCTGGCATGGTTTGTAGGTAGTGTCTTGTTGTACCTTTTGCTTTACCTCCTGATCCAGAATGCGCAACGCAATGGGGTGGATGCATGGAATCTCTTGGGCTATGTTGTTTTGGCCTTGTTGGCACTAGCCGTTATCCTGATCCCGTTATTGATCTGGATTTTTGTGGACCTAGTTCGGATTGTGGCTGGGAACCTGCGTAAACGCTCCTGGCCTACACTGATTGCTCCGTCCGAATAGGTTGCGCAATAAGTTAAGCGCAAATACAGATGTAGGTCTGAAACCAAGATCCTGATTACGCAACTACGCGGTCCTTAAGGGTTTGTTATTTTTTGTAGGGATGTTTTGTTTTTGATGGATTGGTAGGATATTGCCTTTGGTCTCATCCAACTGATCCATTTCCATGCCTAAGTTCCAAAAGATAATCCAGCGCCCAACCCAGATTTTGTTCCTTGCCCTGTGTTGCCTATTGGCCAGTTGTAGCCGCCAATATGGTGCTTACTTTATGCGGAGTGCGGCGGGAGGCAGTCTGTTGGCAGGTACCCAACAAGTGGTGCTAGCAGATAGCAGCCTTGCCAGGGTAAATGAGGCCAACTTGCGGCTACTGGCCAAAAAGCAAAATGGTCAACTGTCTAAGCCTGAGAGTGATAGCTTGCGCTCAGGATTACAGCAGTTAGGTGGGCATATTGCCGCTAAGGGTCATCTTGATAAACAGACCAAAGAAGCCTATCGGATGGCGTTGTTGGCCAACCAGCCACGCCCGGTATCAACCAAGGCAGATAGGGCCAACCATTGGGATTTTGCGATGGCAGGCCAAGGGACAACTATTGGCCTAGATGCCAACCAAAC
>CANHWS010000171.1 GCA_947464365.1 Cytophagaceae bacterium
GAGAAGAAAAGCGAAAAGTCTCTCCTTGACGTCGAGGATCAAGCCTATACTTATTACCGCAAGGGTAGTGTTGTGATGTTTGCCCTGCAAGACTATATCGGCGAGGCGAGGCTCAATAAAGCTCTTGGCAATTACGTTCGAGCAGTAGCACACAAAGGACCACCATTTGCCCATGTTGGTCAATGGTATGATACAGTCTCGGCGCATACGCAACCAGAGCTATTACCTTTCCTAGATGATCAGCTGCGCAAAATCACGATGTTCGAAAACCGTGTGATTGAAGCCAAAGGCAAAGTCCTGAACCCAAAGGATAGCACCTATCAAGTGACACTAAAGGTATTGGCCGGCAAGTTCTATGCTGATAGCCTAGGCCGCACTGCCGAAAAACCATTGGCCATCGGCATCCCAGTCGATATTGGCCTCATGCTGGACGACAACCCGAAACGTGCCTCAGATGTGCTCTATTTGAGTAAACACCCAGTGCTCAAGACGGATACCACAGTCATTCAGCTCAATTACAAGGGCAAGAAACCAGTCTTCGCTGGCATCGACCCCATCAATAAACTGGTGGACAAAAACAGCGACGACAATACCACTCGTATTGATTGGTAGTACTTAGGGCTCAACCGTGACCTGAAACTGCCTTTCTTTAGATTTTAGCTGCCAAAATAGCCCCATTGCATAAAGGTGTGTGGGGCTTTTGGTTTTTATGCCAGCAGACTATGGTAGCGTTTTGGGGCCTTGCTTAACGCCAACCGTATGAGGGCATCCTCGGCAAATATCCGTTATTGTGTACAGCAAGACCTAAAGACGCTCCTTTAAGTTATCGTTAGGGGCTGGTGCAGAATGATAGCATAATTATCTAGATCTGAGTGGGTATAATGGCCTGATTGGGCCTCCAGGACATAGCTTACTTTTCTGAAAACAATCGCACCATTTTTTTAGTCTTAATCCTGATGCAAAGCCCTTAACTTTGCAGCTACGCCAAACATTAGCAAGCGTCATTGTCGCAGTCACCACACGCCCATGAACATATCCCCAGGCCCCTTGTTGTCAAAGCTAGATTCACCAGCAGACCTGCGTCGGCTAGACAAGGGTGACCTACAACAAGCCGTTGATGAACTGCGACAGTATATCATTGATTTGGTATCGGTCTATGGTGGTCACTTTGGTGCCAGCCTTGGTGTTGTGGAGCTGACTGTAGCCCTTCACTATGTCCTAAACACACCTGATGATCAGCTCGTCTGGGATGTAGGTCATCAGGCTTATGGCCACAAAATCTTGACTGGTCGTCGTGACGTATTCCATACAAACCGGCTTTACGGTGGTATCTCGGGTTTTCCGAAACGGAAAGAGAGTATCTATGATGCCTTTGGTGTAGGCCATAGCAGCACCAGTATTAGTGCCGCCCTTGGCATGGCGATGGCTAGTGCCTACAAGGGAGATACCCATCGGCAGCATGTAGCCGTTATCGGCGATGGGGCTATGACTGGCGGGATGGCTTTCGAGGCCATGAACCATGCAGGTAGTGTCAACCCAAACCTGCTGATTATCCTCAATGATAACTGTATGTCGATCGACCCCAATGTGGGGGCGCTCAAGGACTATTTGACCGACATCACAACAAGTAAAACATACAATAAAGTCAAAGGGGATATCTGGAAACTGCTAGGTAAAATCAGCAAGTTTGGCCCCAATGCGCAAGAGATCGCGAGCAAAATCGAGACAGGCATCAAAGCTGCTATGCTTAAGCAAAGCAATCTGTTCGAGTCGCTAAACTTGCGCTACTTCGGCCCCATCGATGGCCATGATGTTAACCATCTGGTCCATACACTGACTGAGCTCAAGAATATCCCGGGTCCAAAGATCCTTCATATTGTAACAGTCAAAGGCAAAGGCTATGCATTGGCTGAGCAAGACCAAACCAAATGGCATGCCCCAGGCAAGTTCGACAAGATCACGGGCGAAATCCGGAAATCAACCCCGACCAAACCAATGCCGCCTAAGTATCAGGATGTCTTTGGGCATACGGTGCTAGAGCTTGCTGAGGCCAACCCCAAGATCATGGCAGTTACCCCTGCTATGCCAAGTGGTTCGTCTGTTAACATCATGATGAAGGCCATGCCAGACCGTGCTGTTGATGTCGGCATTGCCGAACAGCATGCTGTCACCTATTCTGCTGGGCTTGCTTGCCAAGGGCTGATTCCGTTCTGCAACATTTATAGCACATTTATGCAGCGGGCTTACGATCAGGTCCTGCATGATGTCTGCCTCCAGAATCTCCATGTCGTTTTTTGCCTAGACCGTGCTGGTTTCGCTGGTGCTGACGGACCTACCCACCATGGTGCTTACGATATCGCCTACATGCGCTGTATCCCGAACATGGTAGTAGCCTCGCCGATGAACGAGCAGGAGCTTCGGAACCTGATGTATAGCGCCACCTTGCACGAAGGCCCATTCACGATCAGGTACCCAAGGGGCGAAGGTGTTATGCCTGAATGGCGCACTCCGCTAGAGGCTATCAATATAGGTACAGGGCGTTTGGTACAGGCTGGAGAAGATGTAGCGATCTTGACTATTGGTCATATCGGCAACTATGTCACTGAGGCAATGCCGCAGTTATTGATCAATGGGCTAAACCCAGCCCACTACGACATGCGTTTCGTGAAGCCGCTCGACGAGCAAATGCTACACGAAATCTTCAGCAACTTTAGCAAGGTAGTAACCGTCGAGGATGGGTGCGTGCAGGGCGGATTTGGCTCTGCCGTGCTCGAGTTCATGGCTGACCATGGTTACAATGCAACTGTCAAACGCCTTGGTATCCCTGATGCTATCATTGAGCATGGCGAACAGATTGAGCTGCACCGTGAGTGCGGGTTCGACCCTGAGGGCATTGCTGCAGCAGTGATGGCTCTAGCAGGTGTTGAGGTTCTGTAAAGATCATGCCTGAGCACCATAAAGTTGGCTTACCGCCGCTTATCGGTCTAGATTGTCGGGTTTTGATCCTTGGCACTCTGCCCGGGGATCAGTCCATCGCCCGTCAACAGTATTACGGGCACCCACGTAATTTATTCTGGCCCTTGATTGCCACTTATGTTGGCGACCAGATCCTGACACAGGGATATGCCGACCGGAATGAGATACTCCAGGCCTACGGCATCGGCCTTTGGGACGTAATGCACGCAGCTGAAAGGTCCGGTAGCCTCGATAACAATATCCGCCATGGGCAGCTAAATGACGTGGCATGGTTGTTTGCGCAGTATCCGACCATCCAACACATTGGTTTTAATGGCCAGTCGGCAGCAAGTATCTTTCAGAAACGAATACTGCCTGGGCTTATTCAGTCTGGCGGATTTGACAAGTCAATGACCACATTGCCATCCAGTAGCCCAGCGAATGCAGGCATTAGCTACCAGACGAAAGCTATGGCATGGTTTACCTTCTTGCATCAGGCCTTGGCATAGGCAAATGATGTAGTTTGTCCGGGATATGGCTAGTGCCTTTGAAGGAGCATGAGTAGTGTTTAGACTATAAAAAAGGCCCCTAGATTGCTCTAGGGGCCTTTTTAAGGGCATTTGATATGCCTTTTTGTGGTCACGTAGGGAGTCGAACCCCAAACCTTCTGATTCGTAGTCAGATGCTCTATCCAATTGAGCTACGCAACCGTTACTTTTCCCGTTTGTTTACGGGATTGCAAAAGTAAGGGATAATCCGCATTATCCAAATAGGTCGCCTAAAAATCTAGAAAAATCATGATCTCCGGCCAGTCACCAAACAAAAGGCAGTCCCTGATCTTGCCAAGAACTGCCTGATTGGTTATGCTATTTGCTATTGACTACAAACTACTTGCGGGCAATAGCACGTTTGGCTGCCTCAACGATGGCGGCTGCATTGAGTTTGTACTTGTCCATTAGCTGCTCTGGGGTGCCGCTTTCGCCAAAGCTGTCGTTGACACCAATATATTCTTGTGGTGCAGGGGTTTTGCGGGCCAACAGGTTGGCAATACTATCACCTAGACCACCAGCGATTTGGTGCTCTTCGGCAGATACCAGACAACGTGTTTTGGCGACTGACCTCAAAACGGCCTCGTCGTCCAATGGTTTGATGGTATGGATGTTGATGATCTCGGCGTCGATTCCTTGTTCGGCCAGGATTTCACCGGCCAAGATGGCTTCCCAAACCAAGTGGCCTGTGGCGAAGATGCTGACATCCGTACCTTCGTTAACCATCCAGGCTTTGCCGACGATAAACTCTTGATCACGCTCTGTGAAGATTGGGACCACTGGGCGGCCAAAACGCAGATAGACTGGGCCGTGGTAGTCAGCGATGGCTAGGGTAGCGGCGCGGGTTTGGTTAAAGTCGCATGGGTTGATGACGGTCATGTGGGGCAACATCTTCATCATGCCGATGTCCTCCAAGATCTGGTGGGTGGCACCATCTTCGCCAAGGGTTAGGCCGGCATGGCTAGCGCATATCTTGACATTTTTTCCGCTATAGGCTATGCTCTGACGGATCTGGTCATAGACGCGGCCCGTGCTGAAGTTGGCAAAGGTGCCCGTGAAGGGAATGTAGCCGCCAATCGTGAGGCCAGCTGCAATACCCATCATGTTAGCCTCGGCTATGCCAATCTGGAAAAAGCGATCAGGGAACTGTTTCTGGAAATCACCCAACTTAAGTGATCCGATCAGGTCGGCACATAGGGCCACAACCTTGGGGTTGGAGGCACCCAGCTCTGCCATCGCGACGCCAAAGCCGCTGCGGGTGTCCTTCTTTTCGGTGAATGTATATTTTTTCATCAGGAGTGTCCTGTGGATAAATCGTGGTAGGGGAGTACGCTTACTATAAAATTGGACTGGCCATAGGCTCAGGATTTAGGCCTAGTAGTCTCCCAGTGTTTCAGGGTTCTGGGCCAAGGCTGCAGCCAACTGTTCGTCGTTAGGGGCGATGCCGTGCCACTTATGGCTATTCATCATGAAGTCAACCCCATTACCCATTTCTGTCTTAAGTAGGATAACAACTGGTTTTGTTTCTGCCAATAGTGCTTTGGCTTCTGTCAAGCTCCCTATGATAGCCTCGAGATCATTGCCCTTAGCCTGCTCCAAAACATTCCAACCAAAGGCTTCCATTTTGGCCCTGAGGTTGCCAAGGGTGTTGATTTTGTCAACTGGCCCATCGATTTGCTGGCCATTATAGTCCACAATCAGGACCAAGTTGTTGACCTTGTTGTGGGCGGCATACATAATGGCTTCCCAGTTTTGGCCTTCTTGTAGTTCTCCATCCCCAGTCAAGACATAAACCAGCTTGTCGTCATGGTTGAGTTTTTTGGCTTGGGCTGCACCAATCGCAACCGAAATGCCTTGACCCAATGAACCAGAAGCAACCCGGATGCCTGGTAGCCCTTCGTGTGTGGCAGGGTGGCCTTGTACACGGCTATTGAGCTTGCGGAACGTGCCGAGCTCGGCCTTCGGGAAGTAGCCAGCATGGGCTAGCACACTGTACCAAACGGGCGAAATGTGGCCATTGGACAAGAAGAACAGGTCTTCGCCTATTCCGTCTGCCTCAAAGGCTGGATTGTGCGTCATCACCTCGTGATAGAGCGCAACTAGTAGTTCGGTACATCCTAAAGAGCCTCCGGGGTGACCGCTTTGGCAGCCGTGCACCATCCGGACGATGTCGCGGCGCACCTGATAGACGACCGCTTGTAATTTTTCTGTTGTTGGGGCCATGTTGACAATTGATATGGTCTTGCAAATTAAGGCCAAAACAGACCGCATCCGATGCCTTGAGGCAATAAAGTCAATCCGCCTAGGCAGACCCCTACAGGGTATACACACCAGCAAGACCTACTTTAGTGGGCTAATTGGTGTCCAAAATAATTACTGCCTTAACGTGACAAAACTGATCCTCCTTAGGATGCCAGCCTAATCATATTTCTGCCACCTATATAAAAGCAAATAGCCAATAGCAATTATTTGCGTATCATTGCAGAATGCCTTCAAGTTCACCACTTGCGGCTATCCACGTCATATCTAATTACTAAACCGACAACAATAGCTTTTTTGAGATGATGCAATCAACATCGACAAATGGCCAGCAGCCTATCACCTTGGACGAAATACAGGCCAAGTTTGAAACAGAGCACAACGTAACGAGCGACCCTTGGGATTATGCCGGTAGTGGCGCCGAGCGGCTGCGTTACAAAAAGGTGATCTCCTTAGGCAAGGTTTATAAGCCTAAGCCAGATAACTTGCTCGAAATTGGTTGTAGTTCGGGCCTCTTTACTGCAAAGTTGGCAGGATGGCCAAAAGTAGCGACCATCACCGATATTTCGTCGACGGCAATTGCCATCACCGAAAAAGTCATCAAGTCAGTGCTTAACAAAGGCACCGACTACAAGCTTATGAAAGTCAGTGCAACTGAGCCGTTTTCACCAGACGACTTTTATGATGTGGTCACCCTGATGGATGTCATGGAAAGTGTGGGAGACTCGATGCATATCCAGGTTGATATTATCAACAACCTGAAGCGGATGATGAAGCCAGATGCAATCATCATCATTACTGACTACCAAAGCCCCAAAAAATTTGACCAATCAATTGCTAAATATGAAGGTTGGGGACTGGAGTTGCTTGAAAAACATTACATGCACGATAGGTTGTGGTTCTCTTTGCGTACCAACCTTAAGGGATTGGCCAAGATAAACCCATTCAAACGCTTACTTGCATCCGAAACCGCCGCAGAAAAACTAGCTCAACTCAGCAAAAAGCGTGGCGCCAATGGTAGCAAACACATGGTTTTGGTGATGCGTAAGGCGAGGTAGATAGCTGGTTCTTTTTCCATCCTTTAACCTATACTTGTAATAGCTAGAAATTATTAGCTAGTTAAAGATAGCTTCGATCATAAACCTGAGGGAGGGGATCGCCGCTGAGGTAGCATCCCCTTGGTCAATTGCTCGGGCGTGCAGTTGGTAATGCCCAGCCACCAAGGTGTAAACCTCAATTGAAGCAGTATCGGGATCCAGGAGCCAATATTCGGCTATTACGGCAGATTCATAGAGGTGGAATTTGGTTATGCAATCATGAAGTAGTGACGATTGAGAAAGGATCTCAATAACTATTTGAGGGGTGTTACTTTCTGAGACTTAAGGGATGGATGGGAAAATCATCACATCCGGCTAGACCTTGTTGGTTTCATTAATTAGGATGTCGAATGGTGCTGTCAGGACTTGTTTGAAGTCAATATGATCTATGATTTGGGCGACCAATGCCATACTCATGAGTTGGTGCCTTAGTCAAGGTGCAGGTGCCATATAGGTTTGGCCATTAATTATTTCAGTTAGGTCAAAGTCCGGTTCATCAAGCTGGCTTTTGTCTCCGATCAGCTCGGATACGGCCAAGTCGGACTCCGTAGGTAAGCTGGATGCCTTTTTTGTTGGCGATTTAGCTATACTTGATGTGACCAACAGGGCGTAACAAGGGGGTAATGCTGTGTTAATTAGCTGCTTTAGGTTGCCTGAGTAGGGCTTGCACCAAAAGCCCCACCATGATCACCAACAAGCACCCGATCACATTGTACCAGAGATACCCAATACTCTCTACCTTCCAAAAACAAAACAGGACTACTAGCTCTGCCACAATAGCACCCACA
>CANHWS010000172.1 GCA_947464365.1 Cytophagaceae bacterium
GCTGGCTACGTGTCTGGAAACTGCATACCCACGCCACCACCATCGATGACATTGGTGTCGCCAATAACTACTTACTGGCAGAACACACGCACTCCATTGATAGCCTGCGGACACGCCTTTATACCCCGGGCAAATCCCATCATTATGACTCCTACACCTTCGGAGCTATGCGTCTGATGGATCGGATTGGGGTCCTAGAGCCCGGCCATCTGATCTTTAACTACCTATTTAAAGCCGTCGCCAACTCGCGCTATGGCAACTATGCTCCCATGCAATTCTTGGCAGGCGCATGGCTAGTAACGAGCAACGAGACCTATAATGAGCTAAAATTCTGGGGGCGCTTACCTTCTGCGATCGCAAGCATCTTATTGTTAGCACTGGTGCCCTTGGTTGCTAGGCGGCTTTCGCGCAATCATTTCAGCACAGTTCCGTTATTGGCTATGGTCCTGATTGCTTGCAGCTGGCAGCAGTATTTCATCGCCCGACAGATGTACCCCATTGCGATTGGTGGACTTGCATTACTAATTCTGATCTGGCGCATCACCTATGTCTGTACTTATCGGGTCCAACACCCCAATGCTTGGGTAGAGGGGCTATTGCTGACTGGTCTTTGCCTATGCAATTACCAGCTCTTTTACTTTATCCCTGGCTACTTGGTTGTGTTGCTATTCTATGCAAATAACACAGCCCCAACCAGTTGGCGGATCCGACATGCATTAAAATCAACCATATATTTTACCCTTTTCATCACGCCTTTTTTGCTGAGCTTTGATCTCAGCACCGAGGCCAGCAACCATTGGAACGCCGGTCGGTGGGGCGAGTATCACTTCTCCCTTCCTGACGGAATCGGTTGGGTGGATGGTGCAAAATATATGTTCAGGTTCTGGGTTCTGAACACCCACCAAGTGGTAGCCGCCAGTTTGGGTTTCATGCCTTGGTCTACCCTAATGCAGGTCCTAGGGTTGGTTTGGTTAGGATTGGCAGGCTTAGGGCTATATTACTACGCAACAACAAACCATGCCATCACCCATGGCTTTACCTTGTTTGTGATGCTTAGCATCCTGACCTGGATCTTGATGATTGCGACAGGCGTAACCAACCTTAGTCCCACCAGACAGACGAGCATCATGGCCCCCGTTATGGCATTGCTTGCAGCAAACGGATTTTGCATATCGGTCAGGCGACTCAATATCTGGCTAGGCTTTGCCCATCGTCAGGATGCTTTGACTCTTGCTGTCGTAACCTTGGCATCCCTAGGGATTATCAGTAGCCATACCCTCTATTTTCGGTACATGCGTTACGAGTGGTCCGACCCCTATATCGGCGCCCGGCAAGTAGTCAACAATTTGGTCAGGACCTACCCTACCCGCTTGCTAATACAGTGCCAATGGACCCTAAATGGATCCTTGTTATGGGCGCCTGATCGACCGATCAATGTCTTGACTTTCAACCGCATTTCAGACTTTAAGAATCAGCACCAACAGCATGACATTCATAAAAGCCCTGTCATGATGCCAGACGAGCGCTATTGTTTTGTCCTGTCGACCACCAAACCAAGTCCTGCTTGGCGTAAAGCACTGACCGTATGGCTACGCCAACAAAATCTGATTACTGAGGACTTTAGCCCCATCATCCTGGCCCAGCACCAGATCATGCGAAACCAGTATGCAGAGTATGTCCCGATTAGCTCCCTCAACCCCGTAGGCAGCTCAGTGCTATTGGTCCAGCTAAAGCCTACCAAACCCTAGGCATTTTATTGCTCCTAGCCCTTCCGGAGGGTATTATGGCCAACTATCTTATTGCCACTAGACCACTCTGGCTGCAGTTGGTCAGGCCAAAAGCGGGGTACACAAAATTTAGCGTTTAGTTAACACCTAAATGGTGAAAATTGTATCATAATAATGATACATTTGCTTCTGTTAACCACGCTCCATTATGTCACCAGTTAGCAACCGCCGAACACTGATAGCGCTTATTGCAGGCTCAGTTGTGGCCTATGTCCTGATCCCAGCCATTATGTTGGTTAACCGATCAGCTCATTTGGTCACCTCGCAAGGAAATCCGCAGGAAACTTCGTTGCAGAATTCGACATTGATTAACGCCAAAGTGCTGATGGGGGGTGCGGTTTTGTTCTTCAAACACTACACCAATTCCGAACAAGATTCCGACAATTAAGAAAATGGTTTGACTTCAGGCTATCCAATAGCTCAAGGAAAACAACGCAAAAACCCGACGGCCATGATGCTATCGGGTTTTTTTCGTCTCCAGACCCTTCTCGGACTGGACAAGACCTATATATATTCTGTATTATTGGCCTCCAGAACCATTCTGACAGCTGGTGCCTGGATTCTATCTACCATCAACAGACCAGTTTAGGGCTAATTTCTGACCTTCTTTTGTACTTGCCTTTACTTACCTATGCCATTTATCCAACGCTTTAGATCGAATCTCATATTAGGTGCCATAACCCTAACCTCCAGCCTACTGGGGCATACCAGTGCACATGCCCAAGGCAGTGCCAAGGCAGGGACAACCGTGCCACCCTACAAAAATGCCACCCTGCCAACCGAAGTCCGGATCAAGGACCTTTTGGCCCGCATGACCACCGAAGAAAAAGCCGCCCAGATGCAGTGCCTTTGGTTTCAAAAAGCTCGAATCCTAGACGATAAAGGCAATTTTGACCCCATTAAAGGGGCTTTGGACCTCAAAAATGGGATGGGCCAAATTGCCCGCCCTAGCGAGATCAAAGGCAGCTTCAGTATTAGTCGGTCTCCACGCCAGACGGTAGAGCTCGTCAATGCCATCCAACGCCACATGGTGACCAAAACCCGGCTCGGCATTCCGGTCATGTTCCATGAAGAAAGCCTGCATGGCAACCAGGCACAGGATGCTACCAACTTCCCGACACCTTTGGCCCTCGCCAGCACTTGGAATCCTGACCTAATGACCGAAATTTTTGGTGTCGTAGCCAAAGAGGTACGCTATCGTGGTGGGCACCAAGTCCTTGCACCAGTTGTGGACCTACTCCAAGACCACCGTTGGGGACGTAGTGAAGAAACCCTAGGTGAAGATCCTTACTTGATCGCCGAGCTGGCCAAAGCCGAAGTCCGTGCCTACCAGGGCCCCAACTACCTACTAGGCCCCGACAATGTCGCTGCAACCCTTAAGCACTTTGGCGTACATGGCCGCAGCGAAGGCGGAACCAATATCGCACCAAGTCTGGTCGATGAGCTGACCATGCGCCAATACTTTTTCCCGAGCTTTAAGGCCTGCGTACAGGAAGCTGGGGCCATGTCGGTGATGCCCTGCTACAACGAGGTCAGTGGTGTGCCTGCCCATGCCAACGTCCGGTTGTTACAAGAAATCCTCCGGACCGAGTGGGGGTTTCGTGGTACGATCGTGTCTGACTATGCTGCCGTGTCCGAAATTCAGGGATTGCATCACTTAACTGACAAAAAAGACACACTTGGCACCGCACTGCTAGCCTTCAAAGCTGGTGTCGATGTCGAAACACCAGACCGTTTTGCCTACACCAAGATTCCGGACCTATTGCGCCTAGGCAAGATCACGAGCCAGGAGCTAGATAGCACAGTTGCTCGTATCCTTCGTACCAAGTTCCGCCTAGGTTTGTTCGACAAACCATACAGCGACGCCAACTTAGCCGAGCAAACAATCGGTAGTCCTGCCCACCGTGCCATCGCCCTCAAGGCAGCGCAACAGGCCATCACCCTGCTCAAGAACCAAAACCAGACCCTGCCGCTGATTCCGAGCCAATACAAAAAAGTGGCTGTCATTGGCCCAAATGCCGACCGCTGCATCTTGGGTGGATACAGCAACAAACCCAAACAAGTGGTAACCCCGCTACAGGCAATCAAGGCCAAGCTAGCCGGCAAATCAGATGTAGTCTATGCTGAAGGTTGCCGCATTACGGACAGTGGGGACTGGTTTGGTGATAGCGTGGCACTCACGCCACCTGCCACCAACCTCAAGCTGATTGCAGAAGCTGTCGCCTTGGCCAAAACTGCTGACTACATCGTCCTCTGCCTTGGTGGTAACGAAGCCACCAGCCGCGAGGCATGGGCACCCGGCCATGGTGGTGACCTCACAACGCTAGACTTGCTAAACCTACAGAACCAACTAGTTGATGAGCTTAGCAAACTCAACAAACCTATTGCGGCATTTGTGTTGAATGGCCCGCCAACTGCCTTCAAACACCTGAGCGAAACCGTCCCAGCATTGGTCAACTGCTTCTACCTAGGCCAAGAGACAGGCCATGCCGTCGCTGATGTCCTTGTCGGCGATGTGAACCCAAGTGGCAAGTTGCCTGTCAGCATTGCACGTTCGGTAGGTCATCTGCCTGCCTACTACAACCACAAGGCAACTGCCCGTCGCAACTACCATTTTGACACACCAACCCCACTTTACCCATTTGGTTTTGGCCTGAGCTACACCCAGTTTCAGGTCAATGCGCCTGTACTAAGCAAAACCAAAATCCGGAAAGGCGAAAGTATCACTGTGGATGTTGAGGTAATCAACCGTGGCAACAAGGCAGGTACCGAAGTCGTCCAGTGCTACATCCGTGACCTAGTTAGCTCTGTCACCAAACCGGTTAAAGAACTGCGTGGTTTCAAACGCGTTAGCCTGCAGCCCGGTGAACGTCGCACCGTTCAGTTTGTGCTCACACCCGAGCACTTTGCGATGTACAATGCTAAAATGGAATGGGTGCTAGAGCCTGGTGATTTTGACATCATGACCGGCAACAGCAGTGCGGCTTTGCAAACCGTATTGCTTAACATTGCAGACTAGATATCTAACCGAATATAACCTAGTTGGTGCCTAGCCTCCAATGGTCCACATCATTGAGCCAGGCAGCTTAGGTCCCAGCCTCCACAGTACCCAAAGTATGACAGCTCGTAATGGCATCCTGGCGACAGGCAACTGGATCGTAGATCAAGTTAAAATCATAGACCGCTTCCCACAACAAGATGCCTTGGCCAACATCCTTGAGCAATCGGTAGCCAATGGCGGTTCTCCGTACAATGTGTTAAAAGATATGGCGATCATGCAGGCACCCATGCCGCTAGAAGGCATTGGCCTTATAGGCAATGACAGCCTTGGTGACCTGATCGTGGCCGATTGTCAGAAGTATGGCATCAGCATCAACGGACTTGTACGGACAAACGAGGTAGCGACCAGCTATACCGATGTCATGACAGTACAAGGTACAGGCCGCCGCACTTTTTTCCATAATCGTGGAGCCAATGCCTTGTTGACACCTGCCCATCTGCAGGAGGCAATAAAGCGCAGCAATGCCCGCATTTTCCACCTCGGTTACCTCCTTTTGCTGGACGGCCTAGACACCTTGGACCAATTTGGCCGTACAGGAGCCAGCTATTTGCTAGAGCAAGCCTCAAGCCTTGGCTTCAAGACCAGTGCTGACCTCGTGAGCGAAAGCAGCGAGCGATTCAAACAAATAGTGCCACCTAGCCTTTCGCACATAGATTACTTGTTCCTGAACGAGTACGAGGCCGAAAAACTAACAGGCATACCGATTGCGGTTGGCGATGGTGTTGACCTCGAAAAGGCCGAAGATGCCGCCATCGAACTGCTCAAGGCTGGTGTCCGCGAGTGGGTCATCCTGCACTTCCAACGTGGCGCAATGGCCATCAACCGTAGCACTGGCACTGTCTATCAACCTGCTGTCAAGATCCCGACCGAGGTCATCAAAGGTGCCGCTGGTGCTGGTGATGCCTTTGCCAGTGGCGTTTTGGTTGGTCTGCACGAGGGTTACCCGATGCAAGAATGCCTGCGCCTTGGTGTCAGCATTGCGGCAAGCTGTTTGTTCAACAGTACCTGTTCGGACAGCATTACACCAATGTCCGAGGCCCTATTGCTAGGCGACCATTATGGCTATTGGAAAAACGAGGGTGGCATTTAGCACTGCCTTTGCAAGATCATGGGCAAGCCCCTATTGATCAGAAACCTACCCGATATACCACAACCCAATCACTCCGAAAAATATGCCGCTCAACCTAGCCCTTGACTTGGCGCTGATCCCTTCTGGTGCAGATTTGCACCGGCTGATTAAGATCGCCCAATCCCCTACACTTTCGCCTGATCGCCTCAAGCTCCACCCGACCCTCGCAGTGCCACACCTCACATTGGCGTTTGACCTCTGCGAGGACATTAGCAACGGCTGGGTGAACCACTTTTTTAGCAATGGTAGTACCAAGCCTATCTTTGGTCAATCATCGCTCGAGCTGATGGTTACGTCTGTCTATCAAGCTCATACCACAACTGGGCTGGTGATAGGACTTAACTTTGGCCTCCACCCAGCCCTACAACTGGCACATGACCTCGCTTGGAACAACCTGAGCCACCTAGCTGGCTTCGTGACTGATAACTTGTCAATAGATGCCTTGGGCGACCCTAGTACTGCCGACCCCATCACACTGGACTGGATTAGGAATTTCCCTGCAGGTACTGGCCCTAACTATCAGCCACACATTACCCTAGGCTTTGCAGCTAATGACCAAGCCATCGAGGAGTTGACACAGTACATAGGCCAAACTGTCCACTTTTCGCATGTCGGGATTTACCAGCTTGGCAACTACTGCACCTGCCAGAAACTCCTAGCGCTCAGTCCGCTTTACTGACCATTTTTTAGCACCTAGCGAACAATCTTCAATCCGCAACCAATAAATAACACAAAAAGGCGGTATGACGGTCTATTTTTAACGACTTTTTTACATTGCCTATGTATTTAGTGGCTTACTTGCCATACAAGCAACTGAGTCGTACGCCTTTGCATATTGAAGAGTACAGCCCTTTAGCTATTTTTACAGGTAACCCCAACAGTGGCTGGCGGCTAATCCATTCGTCACCAGCCGAAAATCCGCAATACCATGCAACAACTATCAAAGTTAGTTTTGCTCGCCTGCTTTCTCCTCGCAGCCAGCGTCACTACCACCCAAGCACAATTTTATGTCAAGGAGGAGCGTAAGCTGCTAGACAAGGCCGATGCTGCCTTTGATGACGGGGACTATGAGAATGCCTTGCGTCAATACCAATCCTTGTTGGTTTCGGTACCTAAACACCCTTATGCCGTTTTCAAATCAGGTATTTGCTACCTGAACCTTTCTAGGCCAGAACGTGGATTGGCTTCCATCAAAATGGCTCGTGAGCTCGACCCAGATGCCAGTGCCCAGTTCTATTTCTGGCTTGGTCGTGCATTCCACCTCAATCAAAAGGTGGACTCTGCCCTCTACTTCTACAACCGTTATAAAATCATGAGCGGTGCTCAGCGCAATGCACTCACCGATCAGGCCAACGTCAACATAAAACAGGCTGAGGAGTTCTTGAAACAACGTAATAGTACTGATGCCCAGACCTTTAGGCTCGAAAACATGGGTGGAAGCATCAACTCGGCCTATACCGAAAGCAATCCGTTGGTCTCTGCTGATGGCTCATTTTTGGTATTCACCAGCCGTCGCCCAGTCGCTGGCGAGCAGCCAAAGTATGACGGCGAATACACATCCAAAATCTATTACAGCAACAAACTTGCAAACGGACGCTGGGGTCAAGCACAGCTACTCAC
>CANHWS010000173.1 GCA_947464365.1 Cytophagaceae bacterium
ACCACAAACATCCCCCTCAGTATTTTGAATCTTCTCTCGGCCGAAAACCTCAATAAGTCGTACAACGAACGTGTCCTGTTCAACCAACTGACTATTGGGCTCAACCAAGGCGACAAAGTGGCCCTCATCGGCAGCAACGGAGCTGGCAAAAGCACCCTGATGCGGATCTTGGCTGGTGGCGAACCTGCTGACAATGGCGTTGTATCGATCAGGAAAGGTATTAAGGTGTGTTACCTTAGCCAAGCACCAACTTTTGGGGATGGAGTCACGGTCGGCCAAGCGATTTTTGACAATGCAGGCCCAGTGGCGCAGGCTGTTGTTGCCTACGAAAAGGCCCTACTAGATGCCGAACGCACCGACCTAGACGCTGAGGTTACCTCCAATGCACTTTCTGTCGCCCTCGAAAAACTAGACGAACTTCAGGGTTGGGATTTCGAAACCCGTGCCCATGAGGTCCTTGGTCGGCTTCATATCCATGACCTTGATGCCTTTTGTGATGAGTTGTCGGGTGGGCAGCGCAAACGTGTAGCCTTAGCCCAGATGGTCCTGTCCGAGCCTGACCTCGTCTTGCTGGATGAGCCCACCAACCACCTTGATCTTCAGGCCATCGAGTGGTTAGAGAACTACCTCAGCACTGCGGCCACAACCATGCTTTTGGTCACCCACGACCGCTATTTCCTCGATCGTGTCTGCAACACGGTCATGGAGCTCGAGAACCAACAGCTATACAGCTATAAAGGTAACTACGCCTACTTTCTGGAGAAAAAGTCCGAGCGAGAGCAAATCCTAGCATCGGAGGTCGCCAAGGCCAAAAACCTATATACCAAGGAGCTAGACTGGATCCGACGCCAGCCGAAAGCACGTGGCACCAAGGCACGCTACCGTGTCGAGGCCTTCGAGGATGTTAAATCCAAGGCCCATACCAACCTCAAGAAGGATAGCCTGATGCTGGACGTCAAGACCAGCCGCCAAGGCAACAAAATACTCGAGATCGAAAAGGCCAGCATCGCCCTTGGTGGCAATGTCCTGCTTGACAAGTTCAGTTACGTGTTCAAGAAGGGCGATCGCATCGGCATCATCGGGCCTAATGGCGTGGGCAAATCCACCTTCCTGAACCTGATTACGGGTCGCCTCCAGCCCGACAGTGGCACTATGGAACCGGGCCAGACCACCAAAATGGGCTACTATCGGCAAGAGGATGACACCCTCAACCCCGAAAACAGACTCATTGACGAAGTCCGCCTTATCGCCGAATACATCAGCCTCAGCAATGGCGAGCAGATCACGATCAGCAAATTGCTAGAGCGCTTTTTGTTCGCCCCCAAAACCCAGTATAGCCTTATTGGCAAACTCTCGGGTGGCGAGCGCAGGCGGGTCCAGTTGCTCAAGATCTTGGCCGCAGCACCCAACTTCTTGATCCTGGATGAGCCAACCAATGATCTCGACATTGATACCCTCAACGTCCTTGAGGATTTCCTCGAAGGATATGGTGGCACCCTGGTGGTCGTAAGCCATGATCGGTACTTCATGGATCGGCTGGTGGATCACTTGTTCGTGTTCGAGGGCAATGGCCAGATCCGTGACTTTGGTGGCAACTATACCGACTACCGTACTTGGTTGTCAGATGGTGGAGCAGAGCAAGATGAAAAGTCAGATGCCAAGCCTGCCGCCAAAACAAACGCCAAGTCATCGGCCAAGGACAACATGGTTTCGGTCCCTCAGCAACCAAAACCTACTGCTGCAAGCACCAATACAGCCAAACGTAAGCTCAGTTACAAAGAGCAACAGGAGCTCCAGCAACTGGACGAGAAGATCCCAGCACTAGAAGCCGAAAAGGTGCGCCTCACCAACCAAATGAATAGTGGTGATTTGTCGCATACGGAGCTGGCCGCTGCAGCCAAAACCCTTGAGCAAATCGCTGAGCAACTGGACGAACTAGGTATGCGCTGGCTCGAGTTGAGTGAGTAGGCCGCCAATAACGGGACTTTTCTGCTAGTTTTGTGGCAATCAGGTTGGCATCCTTGCTGACCCTTTTGATCTTGCCCAAACCAGCTATGGAGTCCGCCCCAAAACCTACGACCGAAATCAAACTATACGACACCCTGCAGCGCAGCAAGGTCGTATTCGAGCCCATCACCCCTGGTTTTGTTGGCTTATACGTCTGCGGACCAACCGTATATGGGGATGCTCATCTAGGTCATGCGCGGCCTTACGTTACGTTTGATGTCGTCGTGCGGTTTCTGCGGCACTTGGGCTACAGGGTCCGTTATGTCCGCAACATTACGGACGTGGGTCACCTGCTGGGCGATGCCGACCATGGCGAGGACAAAATTGGCAACAAGGCCAAGCTCGAGCAGCTAGAACCAATGGAAGTTGTTCAGCAGTATTCATTGAGTTTTCAGGACGATATGCGGGCTCTTAACATTCAAGATCCTAGCATTGAGCCACGTGCCAGTGGGCACATTCCAGAACAAATCGAGCTTACCCAGCGCATCTTGGAGGCAGGCTTTGCCTACGAGTCCGAAGGGTCCGTGTACTTTGACGTCGAGGCCTACCACAAACATCATCATTATGGCAAGCTCTCTGGTCGGGTCATTGAGGATCTGCTCAGTGGCACCCGTGACAACCTAGATGGCCAGTCCGAAAAGCGTGGACCGCTTGACTTTGCCCTCTGGAAAAAGGCCTCACCCGAGCACCTTATGCGTTGGCGCAGCCCTTGGGCCGATGGTTTCCCGGGTTGGCATATCGAATGCAGTGCCATGAGCACCAAATACCTAGGCACCACGTTTGACATTCATGGCGGCGGCATGGACCTTATGTTCCCGCACCATGAGTGCGAAATCGCACAAAGCCAAGCTGGCCTAGGCCATGACCCTGCCAAGTACTGGATGCACTGCAACATGATCACGATCAATGGGCAGAAGATGGGTAAGTCCCTCGGCAACTTCATCAACCTCAAGGAGCTATTCAGTGGCAGTAACCCTGTGCTAGAGCAAGCCTATAGCCCGATGACGGTGCGCTTCTTTATCCTCCAGAGTCAATACCGCTCCACACTAGACTTCAGCAACCAAGGTCTGCAAGGTGCTGCTAAGGGACTGATACGCCTATTGAACGGCTTGCGTGCCATCGAGGACATCAAACCTGCCACCGAGCTAGCCACCTCTAACGAAAAACTATCGCAGGAGCTAGCCAAACACATGGCTGACAACTACGCCGCCTTAGCTGATGACTTCAACACGGCCATCGTCGTTGCCAACTTGTTTGACATGCTCAAGAAGATCAACAGCTTTGCGACGCAGCCTGCCACCGTGTCCACCGTTGCCCCTGAGCTCCTTGATGCATTCTTGGCTAACTATCGGCTCTTTATGGTTGACATATTAGGCATATTACCATCGCAGCACCTACCTGGCGACCAACTATTACAGACCATTATTGGGCTTTACGTCAAGGCCAAGGAGGCCAAGGATTATGCACAGGTAGATCTATTACGTGCTGACCTAAAGGCGGCTGGCATCACGATCAAAGATACCAAAGCAGGCGTTAGCTGGGCTTGGGCCGAGTAAAGGCAACTGGTAGGCTTTCGTCGATAGATAATTGCGAGAAACAATACCCCGAGGCATCTTGCTTAATACCTAGGTGCCTTTTCAATTGCATCCCGAGCTGATCACAACTGATGCGGACTTAGGCAAATCCCTGTCCATTGGTCTAGGTTGCGCAAGATGGCATAAAGGACTAGCAGGACCAAAAGTCCTATCTGCATTCCTCTTCCGTTCTTGATTCTGCTAGGGATAAATACCAAACCCACGAGGACTGGAATCAACAATGGATTCCATGCCAATGATTGATGGATGTCTTGCTGCAATAACAAGGCGCTGGCAGACCGCGTCAAACCACAAAATGCACAATGAAAACCCGTCAACCAAAAAGTAGGGCATGGCACCCTAAATGGCAAAACCAAATAGAGGACCATGCCCAAAACGATCAGAAGGGATCTAATAAGTCCCGTTGAACCTTGGCCTATTGACCATACTCGGTGTTGGTAATTACCCATTTTTCGTAATCGACCATTGCCCAGATGGAATAAATGCCGCAAGTGAGAATGCTGAGCAAATACCAGATGATGAACTTGCCGAACAACTCGGTGCCAGACCCAGTGAACCTAAAAGGCACACCATTGAGGCTTGTGTAGCTAGCCTTCCATTTATGAAAAGCGACGGTAGCCCAAGGGAAGTAAAGCCCACACGTGACGATACAAAGGATGTAGTTGAGGATCATCATGCCCAAAAAATGGGACACAGAACCGCTAAAACTGAGTTTTGACATACAAAAAGATTGTTTTGGGGAATAGGACGCACTATTTGTTCTGAGAACAAGCAAACAAATAGAAGTACTGATTGCCGAAACTGATCTTCGGCAATTGATATTTTTTCTCACTTTTTACTTGATACCTACCTTTTACTACATCTCCAAAGTTTGCCCAGCAGGTTGCCGAGATGGCACTGTTTGTACTGCACTCTTACTGCTATTGAAGCTGAGGCCAGATTTGGCCCAACGGCAAATGTCAACTATCACCTATTGGCGCTACACCTTTGTGCAGGACAAGGCCCAAGACCCTGCCTTGGCAGCTGATTAGCTTAAAATCATCTCGCAAATCTAATCCCATTACGGTACCGTTAACGAGTACTTATTCACTCATAAATGTCGATTTAAGTGCTTATTGCGTATTTTTATACTCATTATAACTTGTGATTTAGGGTTTGATCGAGAAAATCTCAACCTTTGGATTAAGCCTTTGCTTATGAGACCTAAAATGGGCCCTAAATCAGCAAGCAAAAACCTTGGTCCCTTGCGTATGGTAACCGCGGATCCGTCCGAAATGCTACAGAACTTAGCCACCTTCCTTAAAGAAGAGCGGCTCAGGTCCAACTTGTTGCAGGATCAAGTTGCCGATCTATCGGGCTTGAGCCGCAAAACGATTACCCAGCTTGAAAATGGCAATGGCGGCAACCTTGAGTCCCTAATCAAAGTATTAGATGCCATCAAGCGCCTTGACGTCTGGTCCGTCTTTGAGGTGAAGCCTATGATTAGCCCCCTCCAGCTGGCAAAACTGGCAAGGGCCAAACGCAAACGCGCTACTGGCACCCGCGTTGTGAAGCCAAAACCGCTGCCTGATAATTTGCCTAGACCTAAGTTTTGATAAGTATAATCAGGCAACATAACCACCCACCAAGGGGGGGGACAATTTGTCCCCCCCCTTGACCAAAAAAAAGGGAGCCATCAGCTCCCTTTTTTGCGTCATAATACAAACAGCACTAGTGATGAGAATTACTCTTTCACGAGTTTCGTTACGCCAAAACCTGGTGCCTGCACCAGATATACACCATTTGGCAGGCGGCTGAGGTCTAGGCTCAGGTCAGTGCTATTGGCTGGCATGGTAGCGGTCATCAGGGTCTGACCTAGGGCATTACTGACCCGGACAGCTGTCCTTGCAGGCAATCCGCTGACGGTGACATGACCGTTTGATGGGTTCGGATAAAGCTTCAATGAGCTTGTCAAGCCTTGGCCAATACCAGTGATGGCGCCTCGGTGCCTAAGCTGTAGCCCCCTGTGATAGGTAGTGTCGCTCAGGTCAAAAGTCATACCCTCGCTGACCAAAATAGCGTTCGGCAAAGACGGATGCTCTAGGAATAGCTGACCTAGTCCTAGGCTATTGATACCAGCAAACTGAAGGTTTGGTGTACCTAGACCTACTAACTTGGCTAGGTCAATCGGGATAATTTGGTCTGCAACTTCGGGGCGGGCATCAATGGCTAAAGCTTTGCCATCAGCGGCAACCAAGGCCAATGACGGGCCACCAGACTGTAGTTTGCCAGCATCTGAGGTAGCATCATAGCCAGCAGTAGCATCGGCATTGAGACGCAGGGCTACTTCGTCACGTTCGGTGGTGCCAGCCATGAGCTTGATCCGGACCAGTGGGTCCGACGAAACACCAGAGCGAAGGAAGGTATTAACACCATTCCGCTTGATAGCCAGCTGACTGACCGTCATGGTTGGGGCGGCTTGATTAGCAACCACGAAGAATGACTGACCAGAAGCAATCGCGGAGCGGCCACCATTCACGCCAACACCATTGACGTAAGAGGCATAAACAGCACCCGTTGGCCGATTGGTCCAGGTATGGATTTCGTTCGATAGGCCGGTCTTAGTCCAGGCACCAGTTGTGGTGTTATCCCAGTCCAGCTCAGCAGCAAACGGGTTACCCACCAAGTTCCAACCATTTTGGAGTGGTGTCCAGGTGCAAGATCCCGAGCAGAAACTCAAGTTGCTGAACGTAAAGGTTCCCGTCTGTGGTGTGCCTTGGAAAACCAATGGTGCCGCTAGGATTACAGGTTTCCGAACCCAAACACGCACACCGTCGCCTAATGACAAATTGCTGTTAGCACTCATTGGTTTGATAAATCCGTTGGCATCAGGGCGACCATTAATGCTTCGGTTAGTATAGAAATAGACCGATCCACCTGTGGCAGATGATTGATTAAAGGTACCTGATGCGAAAGTGTTGCTGCGCTGAGCAAGTACGTTCACTGTTTGGTTCTGGACAGGGGCAGCCACAAAACACCATCCACCAGTAGGGTCTGACATTTTGGTTGCATCAATCCAGCGCTCAACCTTGAAGTTATTGCCATTAACTACAGCACCAGCACCACTTGCAACTAGGTTAGCTGTCTTGGAACCTGTGGACTTGAGCGTAATCGCCAGGCTGTTGGCATCAAGTTGATATTGATCAATATCGAGCAAGTCGATGATCGTAAAGGCAGCAAGTGCCTTGGTGTTTTGCACCAGCCTTAAGTTGCTAATTGTCTGCGGATTGCCTTTAATGATAGCAGTATTGCGCGTACCACCACCGACAACAAGGCCGCTAGTTTGGTTAAAGTTACCGTCGCAATCAAATATCTCACGCACCGTTAACTGATTAACCGTCGGATCAGAAAGCACCCTGATAGTAGCGCCAGACATCACTTTTAGTGATTTGACTACTTGCAAGGCATCGACCGTAACGTTGGCGCCTACGGCAATCACAGCAGAGTCCGTGGATGATGGCAATTGTCCACCAGACCAGTTGCTCGTATTGGTCCAGACCCCTGTACCTGAGAACATGAATTGAGGTGTGGTGACAACTGTCACGACAACAGGGCTGCTAATAGTACTCGAACATGTTCCTGAGACAGCATACAAAGTATAGCTTCCAGAGGTGCTCACTGTGATCGAATTCGTTGTGGCACCAGTTGACCAGAGTGGTGTGCCAGAGCTTATGTTTGCTTGTAAGGTAATTGAGCCTCCTTGTACGAATGTAGTTGGCCCACCAGCATTGATTGTTGGAGTGGCTGGCGGGGTATTAACCGTTACCACAGTCGCAGCCGAAACGGCCGAAGTACAACCACTAGCAATCATGCGGACCGTATAGCTACCACCAGCAGTTACGTTGATTGATTGGCTCGTCTCGTTGTTTGACCACAAGTAGCTAAAGCCAGCAGGGGCTGTGAGCGTTACTGAACCACCGGTGCACAATGTAGTTGGGCTACTTGCT
>CANHWS010000174.1 GCA_947464365.1 Cytophagaceae bacterium
ACCACCTTTAGCCTAACCAATGCCGTTGGCCAAGTGGTGATAACCGCCACCATGCCTGCCAACGCTACGGAGCTCAGCATAGACCTTAGCAACCTTGCCAAAGGCGTCTATATGGTGCAAGCCCCTGGATTTGGGGTGACGAAGTTGGTGAGGGAGTAAAAACCCAGACAAGCTGATTGATCACTTTAAAAGGGAGCCAATGGCTCCCTTTTCTTTTTTTTCATTAAGTTACGAACCTTTATACCGTGCTTTTGACAAGTGAACAACCTGGTATTGTTACTCTTTATAGTACAAGAGGCCCTTTTGAGATATTGGTGTTTAGGCGGCAATCAATACAGCGCCAATCGACGAGGTTTAGATTCCAAAATAACTGGATTTACCTCTACAGACTTTACTTACTGATCAAATACCCCTATTTTTCAGAATAAAGACATAACCAGAGTTTTAGGCATATAATTCGGAGTAACAATCAACCTCTTGGATCTAAGAGAAACCTTACCTTATCAGTTGGATTACGGTAGCCAAGTAAGCCAATTATTTCGACGAACCTTTATTTTAATTCGACATAAATCACAACGCAATCCCAAAAGCTCGACTACCTTGTATTGGAATTCTAACCTTAAACTTGAATATAATGTTTCGAAAAAAAATTGCAGGGAACCTGTTGGTTGCCTTAGTGATGGCTTTGATTTCCATCTCTGGAAACGGTCAGATTGTGGATACCACGATGTGGGGTACAAACGGGCAAACGATTAATGCCACTATCTACAAAAACCGTTTGTACCTAGCAGGCAACTTTGATCAATTAGGGCCAGCAGTCGGGAATGGTAGCGTAATTGACGTCACAACAAACGCGGTGAATGTTAACATTCCTAAGCTCGAGAGCAGTGTTGATGATGTCCTACCTGACGGATCAGGCGGTTGGTATGTGGCTGGGTCATTTAGTAAGATTGGGAATACCACTATTCGAGGATTTGTACATCTGAATTCGAATTTAACATTGGACCCTGCTTGGAATCTTGCAATAAATAGTTTGGTCACGAAGATTGCCATCGACGGGACGACACTATATTTGGCTGGTAACTTTACCACTATTGGCGGGCAAACTAGGACAGGCCTTGCCGCCGTTGATATTACTACCAAAGCAATCAAGTCGCTCAACGTCAGTGTTAGCGGTAGTGTCGATGACATGGTCATTAGCGGAACGACGCTCTATCTCGGAGGGTCATTCACTTCGGTAGGAGGGCAAACCAGAAACGGTTTAGCATCCATAGACCTTAGTACAGAGACCGTAACAAGTTGGAATCCTAATCCCAACGATGATGTGAATGCACTTGCTTTGTCAGGCACTACTTTATTTGTAGGGGGGGATTTTACAAATTTAGGCGGAGGTAATAGAAATCGTTTAGCATCCTTTAATACCTCAACAGGCGCGTTAAATAGTTTTAACCCTTCCGCAAATGACCGGGTAAATGAACTAGAAGTTAGTAGTACCGTACTATATGTTGGTGGTGGCTTTACCGCAATCGGGGGGCAGAACAGAAGTGGATTAGCGGCAATAACAATATCCACTGGGTTGGCTACCAGCTTCAATGCTAGCCTAAGCCGCACAAATGGCAGTAGCTTATCAGTTAGTACGTTCCTAATCTCTGGCACCACAATTTATGTAGGTGGAAGTTTTAATTTAGTTGGTAGTACTAGGCGTCATAGGTTAGCCCAGATAAACCTTAGTAATGGCACTGCTACATCCTTTGATGGCGGTGCTAATACTTCACCTAATTGCATTGCCCTTGCGGGCAACAAACTATATGTTGGCGGTGTACGTTCGATGGGCGGGGTATCAAGAAGGGGCCTAGCCTCAATTGATCTCACGACTGGCAAGGCTACCTCTTGGGATCCTAACGCAACCCATGCAACAGAAACTCCTGACATAGAGGAAATGGTATTTAGTGGTAATAATGCGTATCTGATCGGGACCTTTCATAACATCGGTGGGCAGGTAAGAAATGAAATAGCCGCTGTTGACATAGGAACTGGCCTAGCCACCTCCTGGAATCCGAACACTGGTCTTTGGGGCACCAATGACTATTTTACTGACATAGCCATTAAGGGTAATACAGTATATGTTGCTGGGTCATTTGCATCCCTTGGCGGATCCGCAAGAGCGGGAATCGCAGGTATCAATCTGTCAACTGGGGCAGTCACCACCTGGAACCCAAACCCTACTCGTTCAGGTAGTCCCCCAAGTGTATCTTACCTACAAATTTTTGGCTCTACGATGTATGTTATAGGTGGGTATACGGGTATAGGAGGGCAAACACGGGCTGGAGTAGCCGCTATAAGCACAGTAACGGGATTAGCAAATAACTGGAACCCAACCTTTAATTCATCTCCAAATACATTTGGATTAGTAAATGACACACTTTATTGTGGTGGTAACTTTACCCAAGTTAACGGTCAGTCTAGACAAAGACTTGCCGCTTTAGATACGGTTAATGGTGCGGTTTTAGGATTTAGCACAACCTTAGATAACACAGTATTTCACCTCCATATTGATGGCCCCACCATATATGCAAGTGGTTCTTTCAACGGGAGCTTTATCCCAATAAATCGTCATACTGGCCAAAAAGGACCATGGTGGCCTGGCGTTTCCAACTCAGGTCATCAAATTGCTGTATCAAGAGATACATTAGTCATCGCTGGCTCCTTCTCTACCTTTACAGGCCTATACATTAATAACGTTGCGAGATTAAAAATAGGAGGTTGCCCCTCTACTCCTACAATCACAGCTAGTGGACCTACTGATTTTTGCGGTGGTACCAGCATAGTACTAACTTCATCATTATCAGATTCCTATGTCTGGAGTAATGGGCAGAATACACGTAGCATTACTGTTGGTAGCACAGGTTCATACTCTGTAAGAACGGCGATTGGGGCCTGCTTTAGTGGTACATCTAATGTAATAAACGTTAATGTAACTTCAGTTACTAGGCCTACTGTAACAGCCTCTGGCCCCCTTTCGTTTTGTAGTGGTGGTAGCGTTACGCTGACTTCATCTGTAGCTAATGCCTATTTATGGAGCACTGGAGAAACCACCCAAAGTATAACAGTTACTACCGCCGGAAGTTATTCTGTACAGGCTATTGGTAGCAGTTGTACTAGTAGTGCCTCCTTTGCGCGTGTAGTAACCGTCACGCCTAGCCCTACAAAATTAACCATTTCAGCTGGCGGCCCTACAACTTTTTGCGCAGGTGGTAGTGTCTTGTTAACAGCATCGGTAGCTGGTCAGTATATCTGGAGTACTGGTGAAACTGGGCAATCAATAACCGTGTCTGACCCCGGCAACTATACGGTAAGGGCTATATCTGGCAGCTGTACCAGTGATGTGTCTGACCCAATCGTTGTTAGTTTCTCAACGAGCACTCCAACGATTTCACCTAATGGCACTACCACATTCTGTACGGGTGGATCTGTAACCCTCACAGCACCATCTGCAACAAGCTACCTTTGGTCTAACAGTGCGACAACTCAATCCATCAACGTCACCACTAGTGGTAGCTATACCGTCCAGACAATTGCAAATGGTTGTACCTCGGCCGTTTCGGCTGCGACAGTAGTGACTGTCAACACTCCGCCAAGTACACCGACCATCTCTGCTGGCGGCCCAACGACCTTCACCACAGGAGGCTCGGTGACACTATCTGGTCCTGCTGGTTTTAGCTACTTATGGTCAGACGGTGCGACTACTCAGTCCATCAACGTAACCTCAACCCAGACCTACACCCTACGCACCATCACTGGTACTTGCACTTCAGCAATTTCAAGCCCGCTTACGGTGACCGTCAATCCTGCTGCTGGTGGCTTTGTCTTCACTGGCACAGGCAACTGGGAAGACGTCAGCCGTTGGTCTGGTGGTGCATTGCCAACTGATCAAGACTCTGCAACCATTGCCCCAGGTGCTGTGGCAACGGTTAGTACTGGTCAGGTAGCACGCGCTATATTGATCAGTCCAGGTGCTGTTTTCAACAATAACTCAACATCTGAACCACTCGCGATCAGAGATATGATCCACAACCTTGGTACCATCAACGACGGTGGTGGCCGTGCAGGATTTAACTTGAGTGGAGGTTCGCGCAACCCTGCCATCATCAAAGGCAACACCTTCACCGTTAGTGTCTTGAATGTCCTCAATGCCAAAACGGAGACAGACTTGGTGATCAAGAACGAACTCTCGACCATTAATTTTGATGCAAACCATAAGCAAATCACACTTAAGTCCACAGCAGCAGCGACAGCCAAGTTATTGGTGATAGCCGGCCAACTCCAGAATACCGAAAACTTCGTCGTCGAGCGTTATTTGGCGCCTAGCCTAGCTTCTGGTGGTGGTGCTTGGGTTTGGGTGGGTGCCCAGACCCAGGGGCAGAATGTCAATGTTTGGTCTGCTAACAACCCGTATGCCACCGCAACCTACAATCAGACCTCTGTAACAGGTGGCTCGATTTCTACGCTTGACCCAACGTACACGGCGGCTGGCGCCAATGGCTACCGCAAGCCAACAGGCCCAACGCAGGCTGCACCTGTTGGCGTGGGCCATCGTGTTTGGTTCCGCACAGTCGAGTTCTTTGGTACTGGTGCCGGCGTCTGGAAAACGACTGGATCACCCAAAATAGGCAACCACACTTTCCCGCTACTTTACTGTGCTGGCAGCAACTGCGCAGCCCAAGGCTCAGCTACAGAAAACGGATGGAACCTCATCGCCAACCCGTATGCAGCCCCGCTTGACTGGGATGCGGCATTCGGCTGGACCAAGACCAATATATTCAACGCCACCTATGTCTTCCGCCATCGGTTTGGCAATACGGCCTCTTACATCAATGGCGTTGGTGTCAACGGAGGTAACCGCTACATTCCGTCAGGTCAAGGCTTTATGATCTGGGCAGATGAGCCAACCGCGGCTTTAAGCGTTACCCCTGATGCAATAGTGACCACACAAAACCCTGCCGTCCAACGCCAAGGTGCCACAGCCGACGTCCTTAAGCTCAACATCCAGAGTAGCGCTAACCCTGACCTACAAGACCAAATCGCCCTGCGTTGGGATGCCACTGCCACACGTGGCTTTGACCAAGACCTTGAGGCTAACAAGATGCTATCGGCAACCGGGGTTAACCTTTCCTTCCTGAACGGCACCACCCCAATGGCAATCCTCGCCGAGCACCTGCCAACCAGCACAACCACCTACCCACTAGCCCTAACAGCCCCGCAAGCTGGTACTTATACCATTAGCTTCGAAGGTCTGGCTAGTCTTAACAATCCGCAATGGTCGATTTACCTATTGGATAACCAAACAGGTATAAGCACCTTGGTAACTGACGCAACTAGCTATTTATTTAATGCTGTGCAAGGCAATAACAATGGTCGCTTTAGCCTTGTAGTAAACCCTGCTGGTGTGACTAGCCTTGGCAGCACGATTAGCAACAAATTGCTGCTATCGCCAAACCCAGCCAGCTCTGGTGTGACCATGCAATTGGCCACTCCAATCAGCCAAGCCACCACCTTCCGCATCAGCAATGCCCTTGGCCAAGTGGTGATAACCGCCACCATGCCTGCCAACACCACCGAACTTAGCCTAGACCTATCGAGTTTAGCCAAAGGCGTCTATATGGTGCAAGCCCCTGGATTTGGGGTGACGAAGTTGGTGAAGGAGTAACGAGAATTAATTTTAATGAGTGTATGCCAACGGGCGCCCTTGCGGGTGCCCGTTGGCGTTTGATCAAGGTCTCAATTTGGGAATATTGGCTTTTCTCGGGGTTTGAAATACATCTGTTCGGAAAGTGGCTTAAGGAAAAGTAAAAAGGCTAGCAGACGGGTAGGCCGTCTATAACCTCGTCAGCAATGCCATTAAATATGGCCATGCAGACCAGCACATAGAAGTGGTGCTAGATGCCAATAACCTCCTGATACGCGACCATGGCCAAGGATTTGATCTAGCCCAAGTATTGGCGACTGGCAACAGCAATACCCCATCCGCCACGTTGGGCTCCACAGGACTAGGCTTACAATTGGTCCGCCAAATTTGCAAACGCTATGGTTGGCACCTCGACCAGGCTGTTATTGATGGTGTTAATCAGGTTGGGATTGGGTGGGGGTGAGTAATGGGTTAATCTTGGCAATTGTCAGGACAAATGTAAGTAGTTGACTTTCAGGCACAAGAGTGGCTGTGGTGGATGGCATAGGTAGGTGGCCAGCAAAATAGTTGCTGGCTTGTCAAATACTGCCCTTGCATTTTTAATTGGGAATTGGTAAGTTTGAAGTGCTAGATTTTGCTGCGCTTTCTAGACAAAAATAGTGAGTGTAGGTGGCTTTAAAAGATGTAAGGATTATGGGTCGCTTATTTTGTTTACTCTGTTTTATGTTTTTATGGATACCAATGTTTGGGCAGAATCCTTGTGAGTTTAGGCCTACTATGTATTCTACCCCAACACATTTAATTGATTTTCGGAAATACTCGCAGGATAACTATTCATTTTCGCGGTCCTTTGATCCATGTCGCTCTATTTCTGGTTTGAAATATACCTTTCTCACCGAGGAAACTTGTAATTGGATCACTCCTATATCAGGGCAGATTTATTCTGTTCTATACGATGATAAATTGATTCCTGGAGGTATGTCTCCGTTTATATCTAATATTGCACTTAATGGAAAGAGTGTACTTAATGTTGGTAGAATGCCGAATTTTATGTATTCTACTCAAATTGACGACTATGAATTTGTTATTTCCTTTAAATCTGCACTAGGTATTTCTTATACTGCTTCACATGATTTAAATATAACGTTGGCGCCTTGTTCAAGTGAATTTAGGCTTCAAGAGTCAGGTTTATTAAGATTGTTTAGAGATAACCCAATTTTCTCAGATTGTATTAGCTCAATTAGTAAATACTTTGGAAAGTCGATTGCTTTGTCTTATTTGAAAACACCCACATTAATTCCGCCATCAATTAGTGTTACTCCATTAACGGATTCAATTTTTAAAATTGATCGATCTTTACAACATAGTAAGATTTATCTATCGCTTGGATTATGTGATGGGTACATGCCACCCGTTTTGAATAGTAATTTTATGATATATTATGAGCTTTTCTTATACCTACCCATTACACATTTGTTTATTTATAAGAACAATGTTTTAGTTGCTTCGTTTTCTGAGTCTGATTTGCCAGTTGCATTAAACAAAACCAATCTACTCATGGAAGACTACTTCGGCTGTGACATTGGCGAAGTTTTCTATGACAGCACCCTACAGTCATTGGACTCTGATATTGCTCGCTATGAGTACCTTAGGGCCAAAGACAAGTGGGTGCTAAACCAAGCCATTAACTCCGTTTCAGCAGATTCGCTTCCAGTTTTCTCGCCCAAATGGCTGAAGAAATATGGCACAGTCCAGACAAAACTCACTGACCGGTTGCCTTGGGGAAACATCCTGATCAAATAGCGCCACCCATACTAAGCAAGGCATAGGCGTAAGTAGCCACCCACAATCACCTTGC
>CANHWS010000175.1 GCA_947464365.1 Cytophagaceae bacterium
AAAAATCGTATCCTGATCGTCAGCAAGCTGGAGGTGATCTCAAAGTTCGTATTCAAGGCCCTCAAGTACGTCATGTACCTCGCACCCGCTGGGGCTTTTGGTGGCATGGCCTATACGGTGGGCAAGTTTGGCTTGGCTACTATTGTCCCGCTAGGCAAGCTGATGGGCTGTATGTATATCACGATGGCGGTGTTTATCTTCTTCATCTTGGGTGGGATTATGCGGTACAGTGGGCTGAGTATCGGCAAGTTTTTGCGCTACATTAAGGAAGAGATTTTGGTTGTGTTGGGCACCTCGTCATCTGAGACAGCTATGCCCGGCCTGATGTTCAAACTAGAGCGACTGGGTTGTGATAAATCGGTCGTGGGTTTGGTCGTCCCAACTGGCTACTCATTTAATCTGGATGGCACCTCGATATACCTATCAATGGCGGCCATCTTCTTGGCCCAACTTTATGATGTCTCGTTGAGCTTTGGCGAGCTGGCCTTATTGGTCGGCATCCTGATGTTGACAAGCAAAGGGGCGGCAGGTGTTACAGGCTCGGGCTTTATTGTTTTGGCCTCCACCTTAGCCTCGATGCATACCATCCCGCTAGAGGGGTTGGCCTTTTTGCTTGGTGTTGACAAGTTTATGTCCGAGGCAAGAGCTATTACCAATATCATTGGCAATGGGGTGGCCACCTTGGTCATTGCCAAAAGCGAAAACGAGTTGGACCCTGAGCTGGTTGCGGTGATTGGTAAGTAAAAAGTTGAAGTCCTCCACATAAACTGGAACAGGGCAATAATTTCTGGAGCCCCACATTTTACGCCCATAGGGGTATATTTTTGCCTTCGGATCACACCAAACTCATGACCATACCTCCCCCAACCCACGAAGACTACATGCGCCAAGCCCTTGCCCAGGCGCAGCTAGCTTATGAAGCGGGCGAGGTGCCAGTCGGGGCAGTAATGGTGTTGGATGGTCGGGTCATCAGCCGTGGATTTAACCAGACTGAGGCCCTGCGCGACCCCACTGCCCATGCTGAGATGCTGGCCATCACGGCGGCTACGCACTACCTCGGGGCTAAGTACCTATCCCAATGTACCCTATACGTCACACTCGAGCCCTGCCTGATGTGTGGTGCGGCACTTGGGTGGGCACAACTAGGCGGTCTCGTCATTGGGGCGCCTGACCTCAAGAAAGGTTATCAGGTGATGCAGCCAAAGGCCCTGCACCCTAAGACCAAGGTCATATCAGGTATTTTGGCAGACGAGTGCCAGGCGATGCTACTGTCTTTTTTCGCCCAGTTGCGGAAATAGCCTTTTGATGCCTAATTTTCGCCTTGGCAGTCTACATCCATACCGACTGCGCTAGTGCTTGCGCGTTGATATTGAACAGATTGATACATAAACCTGAATTCCTGTTGGGCTATAAACGAAGGCTAACCTCTTGTTGTTGGTTGGTGATAACCTTTGCCTGCTTGGTAGCCAATGCTGGTTTTGCCCAAACTAAAGTGGCAAGGTCATGGTACTTGGACTCGATGAATGTGCAGCTTTGGCAGACGGAGGGTAGGGGACAGGTAATTGGCCTGACGGCACCATTTCCGAAGGCCACGGTCCAGACCCGTCGAGGACTGCTTGGCTCTATTCCCTCGGCAGCAAGATTTGACCTGCATGGCAAAGCAATTCGGCTCTTGGCTTGGGTAGGCCTAAGATCACCTGCGAAATGCAAAGCTGTTTTCTCGGTTTTGGCGGATGGACAGGAGTTTTTCAGAAGTGACTCATTGGTGCCAGATGCTACCCCCTTGCTAGTTGACCTTGACCTGACAGGCAAACAAAATCTAGAGCTATTGGTCGATGCTGGGTGGGCTACGGAGCTCAAACCAAGTGCCTATTGGGCCGATGCCCGGATCGTCGTCCAGCCATTGGCGTCCTATCCACAAGACCAACCTGTCATTATTCCTTTTCTGAACGAAACAGATGCCCCTGCTGTAGGAGAGATTTTCAGCAGGCCCTATTGTGCGTTGCCCAAAACATTGGCTTATCGACCAGGTCAGATCATTAGGCAGCGTTTAATGGTAACAGGTCCTAAGCCAATTTCCGTTAAAGTAGTTGGTTTGCCCGCCGGCATCACCCATGACCCTGAGACGCAAACCCTCAATGGCCGGATTGAGAACACTGGTAACTACCCTTTTACCATTGTGGTCAATGCTGGCGGTACGACCCTCAAACATTATGTCACCCTCCAGATTGGCCTAGCCCCGCCGCCCCAATTGCCTCTCCGGGGTTGGGTGAGTCCTCGACTATTAGGACCCATCCTGCGGCAGACTGATGTACAGCAAGCCGGTATGGGTTTGATCAATTCGGGTTTAGCGGATTTGGGTTTTGACTGGCTTGTGATTGGCGAGGGCTGGCAGGGTCTGCGCGCGGGTCGATATCACGCCTTGCAACCAAACGAAAGATTCAAAGAGCTCTCTGGTTTGATCAACAAATCAAGGCAGCTGGGCCTGAAGGCAGGCCTATGGCTTAGTACCGAGCGCTATTCGGCTAGTGGATATATTGGCACCCATGCTGATACTTGGATAGGTGCCCTCAAAGATGAGTTTAATGGAATGCCACGGGGCAAGTTCAGCTTTGCGGCAGAAGACGTCAAACAATGGAACGAATGGCGGGTGGATGGACTTTGGCTCTATGGGTCAGACCTGGAGCCTGCCGATGTTGCAATCTATAACGCCCAAATGGCCAAGGCGCTGCCTACCCGTTTGCTATCCTTGGAACACAATAAACTTCGACCGACGAGCTTGAAACTTGCCTCTGGGCAGGTTCAGCAACAGTTGTTCGAGTCCAGCACACGCCCGACGGACTCTTGGTTCGTGCTCCGACAGCAGATTTTGGCAGCCACTAAATCTCTAACCCCTGATCTTCCTTTAACTGGTCGCCTCATCCTATCCGAGCCGATCGGTATGATGGGTCCCAATGGCCAGCTCATCAAAGGACGGCGTTCGAGGCTATCAGCCCATACCCGGCGGTTACAGTTTGGGCTGTATGCCCTTCTCGGCCTACCTCTCTGGCTTCAGGACAATCCACTTTGGTTGCTCAAGCATAACCCCAATGACCTTTATTGGCTGACTAATCAGGAAGTGCTTGCATTGCAACGTGACCATAGCCCTGTCGCCACGTGCGCCCACTGGGACCAACAACACCAAACTGGCATCTGGACCCGCCATCTAGAAAATGGCTCTACGGTCATCGGTTGGCTTAACCTGACAGGGCAGGTCCAGACCATACCTTTTCGGGTGACTGGAAATTTTGCTGTGCATGACCTTTGGCGGCACGAGGCCATTGGGGATGTGCCAGCTACTGGCGAGATCAGTTGCGAGGTAGCGCCTTATGGACTCGAGCTTTGGCTACTGACCCCAATCAAAGCCAGGGTCAAAGGTGTCAAGGGTAAAATCAACCCAGCTATTTCCAAGTTTGCTCAAATCGCGAAACGCAAAGTCCCGACAAATCAAAAACTCAAGCGTTTACGCTAAGGCATTTCTGTTGCACCTTTACTTTCTCAACCAAAACGCTAGGTCATGAAATCAAACCGCATAGGTGTCGTTTATAGCACTGATCCCGACTTTAAATACACCGAGGATAAAATAGAGGAAGCAGCAACCCTGCCAACACAGCAACAACAGTTGCGCGTAGCCATTGACCGCAAACAGCGTGGAGGCAAGGTCGCCACAGTCGTGACTGGCTTTGTGGGCACGGTTGCGGATCTGGAGACGCTAGGCAAAAAACTCAAAACCAAACTTGGGGTCGGTGGTGCTGCTAAGGATGGTGAGATCGTGATCCAGGGCGAGCTCAAGGACAAGGTAATTGCGCTGTTGGTTGCCGACGGTTATAAGGCAAAATAAGGTCGCCATTTTAGCCCTTCGGATGGCTAAATTGCCCAATATGGATGCTGAACTTGCATTAGCCTAGCGCATATCCAATTGATTGATTTACAATAGGTATATTCGGCCATATAATGAACGCTTAAATGATAAAAATACTACACCTAGGCTGGGTCATTGGGCTTGTCATGATCTTTGTCTGCCTACTGGACGCCCAGGCCCAATCAGCTAGATCTATTGCAGATATAGCCCACAACTTCCGCATTGGTAGGCTGATAGCTGCTAAGGCCCTTCCGAATGCAAGGACACCACTAACTGCTTCCAATCTCTATAGTTTGTCAACCAGATCTGGTAGTCGCCCAGCCGAAAATTATGAATGTAAGGTGACGGCCAAAGGGTACATCACGAACATCAATCAGGTGAACCCAAATGACAACTCAGACACGCTTTTTAAGGTCAACCTGACCTATGCCTCTGACAGCCTACTGACCCATTATAATGAGATGGTGGTGGCCAGCACCGGAACCAATGGTTATGTTGAGTACAAATATGATCTGCAAGGACGGATGACGTTTGGGAGGGTCATGGACACTACCAGAGGTGAGTTAATGCGAAGGACCAATACTTGGGCCACGACAGGCAATCATGCGATGGTGGGCAACCTGCAAGCACAAGATGTTTCAGGCCAGCAGGTGTCTTACATCATTCGGTTGAATCGCTATCTGGACGTTCGGGGTAAAGTGGTGCGTGACTCGGCCCTAAAGCTACACCCTAGGTTAGGGACATTTGAGCGCTTTAAATCCCTCTATCAGTACGACCAGCAAGAAGACCTTGTCGGCATCGTTAACTACAACCGCAACCTGCCTGCAAATAGTTGGGATCTGAGTGACTCGGTGGCTTTCCTGTACCGCAACGATACGGCCTTTGTGCAGCGGTGGGAGGGGCCTGCTCTCGGCAATGCCTATTCGTTGAGCCAGACACTCAAATACTATCCAGCCAGTGCGCTGCGTGGCTATCAGGACAGGACTATGGCGATCAGCAGGGTCACAGAGTTTGATGATGATCAGGATCTGTTTGCCAATAACTTCTACGGCAGCACCTTTAAGGCCAGCACCACCCCGACTGATGGGTGCCGCATCACAACCTTCTGGACAACCCACCCGACAACAGGTAATCCTAGACGCATCCTGAACTATATTGCTTACCGTTTGCGTCGCTCAACTGGAACTGTGGACTCATTGGCTTGGCAGGAATCAATCTTTTATGACTTCAGCCCTATGGTCGTCGGACTAGGCGCAGCCCAAATGACAAAGGTCTCCTTATTCCCGAATCCTACGCAAGACTACCTGATGTTAAAGGGGGCGGAGCTAACAACGTTTGCTACTGCCTCGGCAATCAATGCCCAAGGTCAGTCGATTAGCTTAAATATTGACCCAAGCCGAAACGCACTTGATGTCAGGGCCTTGCCTGCTGGTTGTTACCAACTAATGTTGACTGATCAGCAAGGAATACCCATGCGTGCCACCTTCGTCAAGTAAATTTACGATCGAGATTGGGTGAAAATTCTAGGGCAGGGACCAACTCGACAGGGTTGTCTTTCTGCCCTTTTTTAGTGCTATTGGGTTTCGCTGCCCTAATATTGACTACCTTGAGGTATCTGAATTCAAGTCAGACGCCGTGACTCTAGGCTATACTAGATGATTATGATAGCCATTTGATCGGAGGTCTATCTCGACGCCGCTTTGCCACGATATGAATCCTGCACCCAAATCAATCCTCACTGTTGCCCTAGTTCAGCCGTCCACCTATCAGCATGATGTGACGGCCAACCTAGCCAATCTGGAAGAGGTCCTTGCGACTATATCGCATAATACGGACATTGTTGTGCTGCCCGAAATGTTCAACACGGGGTTCACCAATGATGTATCCTTGGCCGAGCGCAGCAACCAGCAAACCCACAGATGGATGTGCCAACAGGCTTCACGTCTTGGTGCACTCTTGGTAGGGTCGGTCATGTGGCGCGAGGGCGAGGTTGTAACTAACAGAATGCTTGGCATCACACCAGATGGGCAGACCCTGAGCTATGATAAGCACCATTTGTTTTCGCTAGCTGGCGAAGGGGAACGAATTACCCCTGGGCAAATGCAGGTCGTTTGGCAATATAAAGGCTGGGCTATACGCCCCATTGTCTGTTATGACCTGAGGTTCCCGGAGTGGCTAAGGCGGACCCAAACCACTGCGGCGGATTGCTATCTTGTCGTTGCCAACTGGCCTGCTAGTCGGCAGCCGGCTTGGGATGCGCTTCTAGCAGCTAGGGCGATCGAGAACCAAGCCTACCTTGTTGGAGTTAATCGGGCGGCAGATCCTGATGGCCACCCGAGTGGATTGATCTATGGTGGGGGTAGTGCTGCCTACCATCCCGAGGGACACCAACTGGCCAAGCTTAGGGGGGAGCAAGCCATCAACGTAGTCCTACTGTCGGCTGCTGACTTGCAAACCTACCGAAGCAATTTTCCGTTTTGGCAAGATGCCGACGGTTTCGGGAAGGTCTAGGTATGTGATTCCCGTTTCCAACCCCTAAAAATATTTGTTTAAACCCTTGCAACATACCAATTGGTATGTAACTTTGTGCCAACAAATGACAACAACTGCTGACAAGGTGCTGGATTACAAACCACTTGAAAAAGTGGTACTGAGCCCATTGCCTAATCAGATAACCACTAGTTTTGGCACATCGGGTAAAATTAGTCGTGCTTCGGAGCGTGGACAAGAGACCCGTCAGTTGATTTTGGAGGCCAACTTTAGGGCTATCTGGAAACATGGATTTCAGGGTGTGCGTGCCGATAAAGTGGTGCAGGAGCTTGGCATTACCAAAGGTGCCTTATATCACTACTTTCCGACTAAACAAGATCTTGGTTATGCCATCGTGGATGAGCTAATCAAACCAATGTACCTAAAGTCTTGGCAACAGCTGGAGACTGCCGAAGGATCGTCGATCGAAAGGCTCAGTACCCTTTTGGCTTATCTCGGAAGCATGATCAATAACGAGAACGTAACCCTTGGCTGTCCGCTCAACAACCTGATGCAGGAGATGAGTCCTTTGGATGAAGGTTTCCGCACTAGGCTTAGTGGTATCCTGACGACCCTGCATGGCTACAGCAAGCGCTGCATCCTTCAGGGGCAAGCGGAGGGAAGCATTCGGTCAACCCTCAATGCTGACAGCCTTGCTTGGATGCTGTTGGCTACCGTTGAGGGTGGGTATAGCATGAGTAAAACCATGGCTGATTCTACGGTTTTTGGTATGTGCGCTCGCCTGTTGCTCAAAACAATGATTACAGTCTAGTTTTTTTATTTCCCCAATTACATACCAACTAGTAGGTATGTTTTGCTCTCCACATTTAGTTTCAAACCCTTTTCTCAACCCCCATTTACCATTATGAAATATGTAATCTCTGGTGCCTCAGGGCATATCGGCAGTTTGACTGCCAAACATCTCCTGGCTGCCAAACACGAGGTGGTCGCTATCGGTCGTGATGCCGCCCGCCTTGCAGAGCTTGAGGCAGCAGGTGCCACGCTTGCCATCGGTGACCTAGGTGATGAGTC
>CANHWS010000176.1 GCA_947464365.1 Cytophagaceae bacterium
GGCAGGGTTGCTATTGATGGCAGAGGTTACTTCTGGGTTGTAGTTGGGCTCGTCCGCAGCAGGTGTGGTGGAGGTGTTACTAGGTTGGTCTAGCCGCTCGGCATCGTAGCTAATGCCACTGATAGTGGGTGCTTCGGTATCGGTATTAGGTGCCTTAGGAGCTGATTGTGTAGGGGTGTTTGTGCTAGGTGTTCGCGATACAGTCCTGGTAGCCAAGGTTGCTGGCTGGTCCTGATAAAGCCAAACAGATCCACCAAGGACGATCATCAGCAAGGGCACGATGGTCCACCACGCCAAGGCTGGGCGTTTGTCTTGGATCTTGAGCTCGGCCGCAATGCGGTCCCATCCTTGCGAAGGGGTTTCTTGTTCCCATCCGTCAAATTTGGCACCTAGGCTGCCCCTCAGTTGTTCGTCATTGATGTCCATTGCGTTGCTGGCGATATTAGGTGGTGACCAGGATTTTGTCGCGGAGTAATTCTTTGGCCCTGTTCAGCTGGCTTTTGGTTGTCCCTTCGCTCAGCTTGAGCATTTCGGCAATTTCTTTGTGGGCATAACCTTCGATGACAAATAGGTTGAATACAACCCTTGCGCCCGTCGGCAGCTCATTGATTAGTTTATGGATGTGGTCGGCACTCATTTGGCTGAGCACATCTGGGAAGTCAGCGACCAGATAGTCCTTTTGGGTGATGTCCTCCAGCAGGTATCGGTTTTTGCCTTTGTGGTAGTAATTGATGCAGGTGTTGACGAAGATCCGTCGCATCCAGCCCTCGAGTGAGCCACCTTGGTATTGGTCGATGTGGTTGAAGACCTTCATGAATGCTTCATGAAAGGCGTCCTCGGCCTCCATTTGTTGCGGAATGTACCGATTGCATACGGCCATTAGTCGCCTTCCGTACTGTTGGTACAGTGCGGATTGCATTGCTTGTTTGCCTGCACGGCATCCAGCAATTAGTTCAGCATCAGTATAAGTCTGAGCCAAGTTGGTGCAACCTATTGGGGTTTGAAAGTCGGTTTAGTTTCGATCCGGACCCTTATGCTTGGCTACCGCCTTTGTTCGGCTGGTGCGGGGCTAAGGACGGCACTGGTAGCATGGTACTTTGCTATGTCAATATAGCGATTCTTGGCTAGGATCTGGTACTGCTGATCCGATTGGTTTGGAAGTTAGACTACACCAAAGATTCCTGGCACTGTAACAACCCGTATGCCTACGGGGTGCTCAGTGCCAGCAATCAGGAATCTAATCACATGGATGTAAGGTTTTCTCAGGCCATGAGGCAGATGGGCAGTACCATCGGCAACATGTATAAAGGACATGGCGGTCGATCATCATTACTGACGGATTGTCCACCTGCCGCATGGCCTAAGTCATCCTTACACTCGGAGTTTTTGATGCGGTGAGCCTATTGTTTGCTGATGCGGCTAACGACACGCAGGCCGTTTGGCAGCTCAAGCTGAAGCATGTAGATGCCAGTAGGCAAGGTCTCGACGTTGAGTTTGGCCTCATCGGCATCGGCTAGTGTGCCAGCTGACATTGTTGCACCAGCGGTGGTCAGGACGCTATACTTAGCGCCAGCAGCACCGCTAATGGTTAGGCTAGAGCTGGTTGGGTTAGGGTAGGTCCGGACAAGGTTAGCAGCAACAGATGCCTCAAGGGCTGTGATGGTGACATTCATCATGTCGTTGGTATTGGCAAAGTTGGCTGTGGCTGTGCTTGTGCCAGCACCGACAGTTACGTTGGCAATTGCAGATGGCATGGTTGGGCTTTCGACAGAGATCTGGTAGGTACCAGAGGCTAGTTGATCGAAAGTGTAGTCGCGGTTAGCGTCTAGCCAAGCCACTTCGTACGGATTGCCTTGGTCGTCAGCTAGGAGTACAAAGGTGTTGAGGTCATTAGCTGTTGGGGCTGCAACACGTCCGTTTGGCATACCGATTGTACCGATGTTACCACGTACAACATTGGTGTGTAGCGTACGTACACGGCGTGGGATCAAGTTGATATCGGTCCAGGTAGTGGCAGAAGAAACATTGACCACCGTGGCCAAACGCCAGAGGACTTTGTTGCCATAGTAGGTTGGCAGCCAGTTACGGACATCAGGGTTGCTACGGAGCAACCATGCACGGACCAAATAACGGCCAGCTGGTACGCTGTCAAAGCTATAGATGCTGTCACGACCGAAACGACGGAAGCGGTAGAACGGATTGCCATTAAGGCCGACGACTTCGACGCCATACTCAGAGGCTGGTAGCTGACCTTTGAACACTGTACCGATGATACGGTTACGAGTTGGTGGTGGGGTCACTGGGTTGCCGCCAGTGACATAGACGGTATCACAAACGGTGACTTGGCAATTAGGTGAATAGGTAACGGTGAGGCAAACGCCATACGTACCAGAGGTGCTATACTGATGGATAGGGTTGGCAAGGTTGCTAATGGAGCCGTTGCCAAAATCCCAGCGGTAGCTTACGCCTTGTGCTATCAATAGGGTGCTCAGGAAGTGGACACTAAGGCCATTGTGACGCTGGATGATACCTGGGCGGACTTGGTTGGCACAGTTGACAGGATTGTTCTGGATGACAAGTGTTTGGCAAGTGGTAACAGGCTGGGCGCCAGGTGTTGTTGCAATCAAACAGATGTTATAGGTGCCAGGCAAGAAGCTGATCACTGGGCTGGCTTGTGTGCTAGAGGCACCATTGCCGAGGGTCCAGAGGTAGGTGGTGCCGACTGGGCATTGGCTGGTGTTTACAAAACGAGTACGGCCTTGGTTAGATCCGACAGATGTGTCAGCAATCATCCTGAAGCTAGGTGTGCAAACAGGCTGTGAACCGCGGATGACGATCGTCTGGCAAGAGGTTGCAGTCTGGCCATTGCCATAAGTCACCATGAGGCATACGTTATAGGTTCCAGGTCCGTTATAGGTATGGGATACACTTTGGCCAGAAGCATAAGCGCTATCGCCAAACAACCAACTCCAGCTGGTGACGTTGGTGGTTGCTCCGTTACATTGGAGGCGACCGTCAAATGAAAAGGCATTGCGGTTGGTGCTATCCTGCAAAGAGGTGAAAGAGGCAGAGCACTGCAGGGCCGCAGCCGTGCAAATCCGGAGGCTCGTTTGGGTAGTCTGTCCGCTGGTCACGACAACGGTAGAGCCAGCCCAATTCTGCTGACAGTCCGTTGTCCGGACGATGTAAGCAGTTGGGATGTTGGGGCGAGTAGGGACCCCAACTGTGAACGATCCGTTAGCGTTGGTTGTGACCGTGGTCAGGAACTGGTTGAGGCTATCAACAGACTGGACAACCACGGACTTGTTAGGCACGCCAAGGTTGGTGGTGGTGCTAATGACGTTGCCGAGAATACTAGCCTGTAATACTTGGGCGCTTACCTGTGTGCCGACAGCTAACATCAGGAGTAAGAGGGCGGTGCCTACACGTGCGGCTGTTTGCCGAAGGGGGCGCCAATAGGTGCCGAAGGTGGTTGTTGAGACTAAAGATGTCATAAAAAGAATAGGGTGTAAAGGTGTTGATTAATACGATCGGTGTGGGGGATTACTTACATCCGGGGGGGCTGATTGCCTTTGGCTTTGGTATGGAATTGGTCCTTTTGATGACCAATGCAATACTTGACCTGAGGTGGTCAGCTTATATATTCGAAAAATGTGATTGCGTTTCTGGTAGGGTATTAGCCCCTCTTAACAAATCGAGGATCAATTGATCTGGATAAATATCCGACCAGTGATGGTATTACCCTGGATTACACGTCCGTTGAGGTCAGCCAGCTGGACGGTGTAAATGATGGGCGTACTAGGTGGCGTTCGGTATGGGCCTGCGGTGCCTTGGGCACGTCTGAAAGTGATGCGGGACTGATTGGGGTTCAGGAAGTTGCGGGTGACCAAGTTGCCAGATGGCAGGCCAGACCAAGTGACAATGCTGCCTTGATGAATGATTGGCGTGCATTGCATTTGGGGCCCTTGACGTTGGATGATTTGTTCAATATCTGCTTCAACCATCAGCGAGTCAGAGATTGTGACATCGGGGATAGACATCGGACTTGTGCAGCTTTGCCTACCGAAGACATTGACTGTTAGCACGCTATTGACCGTAATGTTAGTGTTATTGTCACGGACACGATAATTGACAATGATTGGAGAGGTTTGATAAACCCTGAAATTAAAGTCGAAATTACCCGAAGGTGACACCGTTATACTATTGCTTGGGTGCATTTGGGTGATGCCGTTAATGGTGACTGTGGTGTTTGGGCAAAGGCTATAGTTTGAGGTTCCGAACGCACGTTTCATTAGATAGACCAAGCTGACGGTGTCTGGTCCAGATTGAGCGACAACGTTCCAAGATGTTCCTGTCAGCCGTGTGACACATTGGGCCATCAATCGGAGATCGACCCTAGCGGTTTGGCTGCGATATCCAGCACGCTCGAGGTGGTAAGTGAATGAGGTAAGGCCTGGGTTGGCGATTATTGATGCGCTATAGAATACCTCGTTGGCGACCACTGTAACACGGCCTATGCTTGGCTGGGTCTCGATCACGATCCTGCTGTTGGTGCAGGCCTGATCATTGGCGGTGACCAGCAATAGCCTTGGCAGGGTAGCCATGTTAACCACGAAGTCGTCATTCTGGGCATCTAGGACACAGAATGGCTTGCGATTGATGACCACGGCCGCCGTTTTCGTCACCTGCTGTGGGGCCCTGATTTCGTAGCTGAGTGTTTCTGGTGTAGGTGGTTTGGTTGGGTCCGGAAAGTAGGTCAGTAGGCCAGTAGTGGGATTGAGGGTTACGTTGCCAAACTGGGCTGCTGGGCCAACGAGGCTATAGCTAACCCCTGCACAAATCTGGTCGTTAAGACCTAGATACAAAGAGTCTGCATTTTGGTCAAAGATTGTGATTGTATCAGTGTTGGCTGCAATCGCACAGTTGGACATGGGCCTGATGTCGATACTGATGTAAGAGGATTTGCAGTTAGGGCCATTGCAGACTGTATAGATCACTGAAGCGGTGCCGATGGTATCCCTTTTGGGGCTGAATTTGTAATAGCTAATTGGTGCGCCATTGACACTATCGACACTGAAGACACCCAAATCTGTAGTCGTGATTTGCTGGGTGAAACTACCCCGTAGGCCAAGGCTGTCAGGGATGGAGATCCGGACCTGTTGGTTAGCGAATAGGCGTAAGGCTAAAGGCCTTACACTGATTGAATCTGTTGGCGGATTGGGGTTGACAGCGGTCTGGACATTGTCACGGCAAGCCGCAAGCCCGATCATCAAGCCAAGAAACAAGAGCCCTGCACGTACCGCCGATCCGAAGCCAAGTCCTCTACCTTGCATGCGTACGCCACCTAGCAATTGCCAGAGGTGGTTCGTCATCATGGTCGGAGTCTTAATGCTTTTCATCGGTGTGGTTATTTGCTTTTTTTGGGTCCTGACTTGGCGCCTATGCAGGTATCACTTGCTGGCCATAGTCTTGTGGTACGATGTAATCTGCTTCAATCTGATATAAAGACCAAGGCAAGGGGGCTGAGGTTGGAACTAGGGTATAAAAAAATAGTCGCTTAGGTACCAAATAGGCCATTATGTTGATGATATGGCCCTACTTATCGACGATGATGCATAGAAGCCATTAGTGGAGTAACAACAAAAAGCCCCTTGGAAGTGGTCCATGAGGCTTTTTGGAATGGAGAAAATAGCAGTTGCTGTCAGCAGGACTATGGCGTCCGTTTGATTTCGCGGGTTTCGTACGAGTCAACGATGTCACCTTCGCGCAGGTCGTTATAACCCTTGAGGCTCAGACCACATTCGTAGCCAAACTTGACCTCTGAGACGTCGTCCTTGAAGCGTTTGAGTGCATCGATATCGCCCTCGAACACCACAATGCCGTCGCGGGTGAGCTTGACTTTGTTGTTGCGTTTGATGAAGCCTTCCAAGACCATACAGCCAGCAACGGTGCCGATCTTGCTGATCTTGAAGACTTGACGGATTTCGCAGCTGCCGACCAGGATGGTTTCCTTGGTTGGGGCATGCATGCCTTCCATCGCATCTTTGACGTCGTTGATGGCGTCGTAGATGATGCTGTAGAGTTTGATCTCGATTTGCTCTTGCTCGGCCAACTTGCGGGATCCGACAGAAGGACGGACTTGGAAGCCAATGATGATAGCATCGGAGGCTGAAGCCAACAAGACATCGCTCTCGGAGATCTGACCAACGGCCTTGTGCAGGATGTTGACGTCGATTTCTGGCGTAGAGAGTTTTTGTAGTGAATCAGAGAGTGCTTCGACAGAGCCGTCCACGTCACCTTTGATGATGATGTTGAGTTGTTTGAAGCTCCCGATCGCGATACGACGAGCAATTTCGTCCATCGTGATGTGTTTCTTGGTCCGGATGGACTGCTCTCGCATGATCTGCTCGCGTTTGTTTGCGATCTCACGTGCTTCGCGCTCCAGCTCCATGACGTTGAACTTGTCACCTGACTGTGGTGCACCATCTAGGCCCAATACCTGAACCGGGATGGCTGGCCCAGCAGACTTGAGGCGTTTGCCGGTGTGGTCGGTCATGGCCTTGACCTTGCCGAAGAACTGGCCAACCAACAGGACATCGCCTACGTTGAGTGTACCGTTCTGGACCAGGAGGGTCGTGACGTAACCACGGCCTTTGTCAAGGCTGGCCTCGATCACAGTACCAACGGCACGGCGGTTCGGGTTGGCCTTGAGCTCGAGCATTTCGGCTTCGAGGAGTACTTTTTCAAGCAACTCGTCGATGTTGATCCCTTTTTTCGCACTGATCTCTTGGCACTGGAATGTACCACCCCAGTCTTCGACCAAGATGTTCATTTCGGATAGCTCGCGACGGATGCGCTCTGGGTCGGCACCGTCTTTATCGATCTTGTTGATCGCGATGATCATCGGCACACCAGCAAGCTGTGCGTGGTTGATGGCCTCTTTGGTTTGTGGCATGACGTTGTCGTCTGCCGCTACTACGATGATGACAATATCAGTAACCTGAGCACCACGGGCACGCATAGCTGTAAAGGCTTCGTGACCAGGAGTATCCAGGAAGGTGATCTTTTTGCCACTGGCGGTCGTTACGTCGTAAGCACCAATGTGCTGCGTGATACCACCTGCTTCGCCTGCCACAACGCGGGTGTTCCGGATGTAGTCAAGCAAGGAAGTTTTGCCGTGGTCAACGTGACCCATGATCGTGACGATCGGTGCACGTGGCAACAGGTCCTCCTCGTTATCAACGGTCTCGATGATGATTTCCTCTTCCTTAGCCGTCGTGAACTGCACCTCGAAGTCAAACTCAAGGGCGATGATCTCGATGGTTTTGGCATCCAGACGTTGGTTGATCGACACGAACATACCAGCGCTCAAACAGGCCTTGATGACCTCGTTGACCGATACATCCATCAA
>CANHWS010000177.1 GCA_947464365.1 Cytophagaceae bacterium
GGCCTTGATAATCCGAATACCTCTAACCCAACCCTTACAGGTATCAATACCGGCACAGTACCGATATCCGTCTGGTACAAACTGACATCCACCAGTCTTTTCAGTGGATGTAGCAATGCCGATAGTATTTTGGTAACGATCAACCCTGACCCACTTCCATTGGCAGGACTTGACCAATCAGTTTGCCAAAATGAATCGATCACCCTAGGCAGCACTTCCCTACCAGGCTACTTCTACATCTGGTCCCCGGACAGTGGACTGAGCAATACCAACACAGCCCAGCCAGTGCTAACTGCTCAGTTGCGGGGCTCTACCCCAATCATCCGCCAATACGTCTTGACCAGTATCGCCCTAGGTTGCCAGACAAACGACACGGTTTTGGTTACGATAAACCCTATCCCCGCTAACCCACTGCCCACCAAGCAGTTTGATGTTTGTGATGGGTCCTCAGTTACGCTCAATACCCAAAGCCTGCTGAATCACACCTATTCATGGTCGCCGGGCCGCCTCTTGAGCGATAGTAACAGCGGCAATCCTGTGTTTGCTCCGGTAATTGGCAACCAAGCGGTTGTTAATCAGGCCTTTTATCTTAGGACAACGAACAGCCTAACAGGTTGCATAAGGATTGATACGGTAAATGTCACAATCAACCCTTATCTACGACTCCGCCTACTGGACACAGCTACCTGCGCCACCGAACCTGTTATAATAGGCACAATGAGCCGGACAGGATGGCTATACAGCTGGTCACCCAAAACCTATTTGAATGACAGCACCTTGATGCTGCCAACGTTCAAATATGCTACGGCACCTGCTAGGGATACGTCCTTTACCTACGTGGTAACGGCACGACAACCTAACGGATTATGTACCACTACTGACACTATGAAGGTATTGGTCCGTGCTTTGCCAATCGCAGATGCTGGCCAGGACAGGCTGGAGCTTTGCCAAGGGGATAGCACGACAATTGGTAGCCCAGCTGTTGCTGGTAGAACCTATAGTTGGCTACCAACTACAGGGCTAGATAACCCAAGATCAGCCCAGTCAAGAGTTAGTGTCGCTAGTGCCGCCCCAGGGATCATTAACTATGTTCTAACCGTTCGGGATGCCCATTGTAGCAATACGGACACTGTATCGGTCCTAGTTAAGCCCAAACCATCGTCGCTTCTACCAAACCTAATTTCGGTTTGCAATGGCGCACCAACCAATGTGGCCAACCCTCCCCTACCAGGATACGTCTATCGTTGGAACACTAGTGTAGGCCTAAGCGATAGCACCATCGCAAACCCAGTGATCACGCTCGATAGTCGCAAACCCTACGATACGACCTATATCTACACCCTCCAGATATCCAACCCAACCTCTGGCTGCAATACAAGCGACACAATGGGTGTAGTGGTACACCCATTGCCAATTGCACAGGCAGGGCCAGATATTATGGTTTGCCCTAGCGAATTAGGCCAGATTGGTGCCGATTCGGTAATTGGTTATGGCTACCTCTGGACGCCATCCAACGGCCTATCTTCAGTCACTGCTGCCAAACCAGATATAATTCTCGGGGCTGACTTTGCCACCGACCAGAACTATACCTACCGAGTGACGGTAACAGATTTGGCAACAGGTTGTACCAGTCAGGATTCAGTGGTGGTAACGCTTAAGGCAAGACCTGTAATCACGATGCAGCGGCTTTTACGTGTTTGCATTGATGACACCATCACCATTGGCCCGCAGAATACTGTCCCTGGGGCACTTTATAGGTGGTCAGCCGGCATCGGTATCCAGAATCCTGGCCTAACCCAACAGCGGATCGCATTAAGCTCAAACGCACCTGCCCGCAATGTCTATTACCTGACTGTTACAGGGGGCAATACCTGCATCAGGATTGACTCTGTTGTCGTGATCCTTGAGCCAAAGCCTACCAAACCAAGCATCCGTGGGCGCAGCTCTTTCTGCCCAGGAATTAGTGGTGTTGGTTTCCGTGTCGGAAATCCACAACCTGGCTATACCTACCAATGGCAGATCATTGGAGGCACCATTACCAGCACTACACCAGCAACAGATAGCATCACTGTGGCTTGGGGAGCTGTTAATCCTAATGCCCAGATAATCGTTACGGCCCGTTCGGCAGCTGGTTGTTTCAGCGAGCCAATGCGGATGAGTATCCAGCTGAAAGTTGTTCTGGACGTGGATAAGCCAATCGCCCTGAGTGGCAAAGACAGCCTATGCCTCAATCAGGCCCAAGGGCAGGTCTATGTTGCAGCTCCGATCTTGCCGTTCAGCACCTATCAATGGAACATTTCGGGCAACGGCACCATCTTGTCAGGCCAAGGCACCAACCGTGTTGTCGTGAGCTGGAGCCAAGTTGGACGTGGTTATCTCTGGATTACCGAGCAGTCGCAAACACCATCGGACACCTGTCTTGGCACTGGTGATAGCCTTGTCCAGGATATACTAGACGTACCTGAGCTCTTGAATATATCAAAACCGCAGTATGCCTGCCAGAATAGCGCTCAACTCGTGAGTCTGTTCACCCAATTTGTTGGTGATGCCAGCTACAGGTGGGTGACACCAGGGGCCCTTGTGGTTAATGATTTTGGATTTGCCCGGGCAGTACGCTATAACACCCCAGGCAAGTACCTAGTTTCAGTTACCGTGATCAGTCAGTTTGGATGCGAAGGCACGACTTTGCAGGATAGCATCTTGGTCGAGCCACAACCTGTTATTGAATGGGCAGATACAGCCTCAGTGATCTGTGCAAGCAGGCTTACTGGCTACAGATACCAAGTAACACAACAGCTAGGTGTGTCCTATAACTGGCGTATTCGAGGCGGAACCATTATCAGTGCCAACCCTGACAGTAGCCAAGTTGTTGTCAACTGGCGGGCTAATGCCGGTATTTACCAACTTGGTGCTAGTGGAGAAAATAATAAAGGGTGTAGCTCGCCTAACATTAGTCGCTCCTTTAGGCTTGAAACAATCGACCTCGAAATCTACTATGCGTCCGTAACACAAGGTCCCGATGGTAACCAATCAGTTGAGGTCACCTATCAAACAGGCCTCAGCCAACCAACGGCATACCTACAACGGCGTGCTATTTTGCCTCAGGCTGACACAACATTCCGCACCATTGCGGCCCTAGCCAACGGACCCAGTGTCTATCAGGACGCATCGACACCGATGACCAATGCTTTTGCCTACCGCATAGTCGTGCCAACTAGCTGTGGGGACACCGTGTATGGCCCCGCTCATCAAACCATCTACCTATCGGCTAGCGCAATATCTGATCAAAAAGATGGCATCAAGCTAAGCTGGAATGGATACAAAGGTTGGGAAGTTGGGGCCTATATGGTCTATCGTGCCCTTGAAGGTAGCAATAACTTTACCCTGATCGAAACAGTATTCCCCAGTGCTGGCCAGTCGACGTTTAGCCTGACTGGTAACTGGGGTGCTGCTGGTTTCCGTCAATGTTATCGGATCCAGGCCACTGGCATTAGAGGTCGGCAAGAGGATAGCTATAGCAATGTAGCCTGCCTAGAGCTCGCCAATGTGCCTATGATCTACAACACCGTAACACCTAATCAAGACGGTACAAACGATCAGCTTGTACTGGACTATCTGGACCTGTATCCGAACAACAGCATCAAGATCTTCAACCGATATGGCGTTTTGGTTTCTGAAAGCAAACCCTACCGCAATAATTGGCCAGAGGTGGATGTTAAGCCAGGGACTTATTTCATGATCATTGATCTAGGAAATGGATCTGCGCCAACCAAACAATGGATAGAGGTGCTCAAGTAGGTCTTATGCCTACCTTTGTGCCATGCCATTGACCGAGCTCACCCTGCCCCCCCATATTGCGTTTGACCAAGCCTTGCTTCGTGAGGCCATGTTTCGCAAGGCTAACCTACGGGATAGCGAGGGAGCTGGTTTCCGCATTATGCACCGCAGTATAGATGCGCGCCCACGGGTACCTGTCGTAAACGTTCATTGCCTCGTAAGCGAAGGTGCGTTGGATGAACCCTTGTTGCAGTATGACCGAGCAAAACTGCCCAATGTGGCAGCAGCGGCTAAAAGAGTATTGATCGTTGGAGCTGGACCAGCTGGGTTGTTTGCCGCATTGAGGTTAATCGAGCTAGGATTCAAACCCATCGTGGTGGAGCGTGGGAGTGATGTCCGGGCTCGACGGAGAGATCTAGCAGACATCAACAAAAAACATATCGTCAACCCCGAAAGCAACTACTGCTTCGGAGAAGGTGGTGCAGGAACTTACAGCGACGGAAAACTCTATACCCGATCCAAAAAGCGAGGCGACATTCGGCGTATCCTCGAGATCATGGTGGCCCACGGGGCTGTGGAAGAAATCCTGTACGAAGCCCACCCCCATATTGGCACAAACAAATTGCCAGCATTGGTCCAGGCATGGCGCGAGACCATATTAGAGCGTGGAGGTGAGGTCCTGTTTAATACCCGTGTCGATGATTTGGTCCTAAAACGTGGGCAGATTATCGGTGTGCTTACCAACCATGGTGAGTCTATCTTGGCAGATGCGACCATACTAGCAACTGGCCATAGCGCCCGTGACATCTTTGAGCTCCTGCACAGGCGCGAGGTCCTGATCGAGGCCAAACCTTATGCCATAGGTGTGCGCGTAGAGCACCAACAAAAGTTGATCGACCAGATCCAGTATCGTTGTCAAGGCTCAAGAGACCCACTAATGCCAGCAGCATCCTACTCCTTGGTGACACAGGTACCTTACGGAGGTGTCGAAAAGGGTGTATTTAGTTTCTGTATGTGCCCAGGCGGATTTATTGTCCCAGCTGCAACGGCACCCGGCGAGCTAGTTGTAAACGGGATGTCACCCTCACGGCGTGACTCAACTTACGCCAATAGTGGTATCGTCGTCAGTGTTGATCAAGACGATTGGAAGGACTATCAAGATGCTGGACCGCTTGCAGGGCTGCGGCTTCAGCAGGCTGTAGAGCAGGCAGCATGGGCCGCAGGAGGCAGCACGCAGACAGCCCCAGCGCAACTGCTCCATGACTTCACGAAAGGCAGGACCTCAAGTCACCTACACCCCACTAGTTACCAACCGGGCCTCAAGTCTGTAGCCTTTCAGGACTTTTTGCCTCCCCAAATTGCACAACGATTGATGGGAGGATTCGTCGCTTTTGGCCATAAGATGAAAGGATACGTAAGCAATGATGCCCAGATCATCGGTGTCGAGAGCCGTACAAGCTCACCTGTCAGGATCCCACGAGATAAAGTCAGCCTAATGCACCCCGAGCTCAAAGGTTTCTTCCCATGTGGTGAAGGTGCTGGCTATGCAGGTGGCATTATGTCCGCTGCCATGGATGGCGAACGCTGTGCTGAGGCAGCGGTGGCTTTCATAAATGGGGTGCCGCTTGCCTAGCACTAATTAGGTACAATTTGGCTGCTTTTCGCTAAAGTATATCCCCAACCAACTTGTAGCTAGGCCTCCTTATCGGTTGGAGTTCAATATTTCGTATTTTTGCGGATTGGGGCTTTACCCTAAACGCATTGGCTATCATTGGCCAGATTAAGTGCTAGGATACTATTTAGGCCAAAATTCTTTGCCACGACCACTATGTCAACAACCACCAATTCACCCAAAACAGTTGCGTTTTACACCCTTGGTTGTAAACTCAACTACTCGGAAACATCTACCATCGGTAGGCAATTCGAGGAGCGGGGGTTCCGGAAAGTGGACTTTGCCGAAGGTGCTGATATCTATGTGATTAACACTTGCTCAGTGACCGAGAATGCAGACAAAAAGTGCCGTAAAGTAGTCAAAGAAGCCAAAAAACTCAAGGCTGATAGCTTTGTGGCTATTGTTGGCTGCTATGCACAACTCAAGCCGCAAGAGATCGTCAATATACCGGGTGTAGATGCTGTTCTCGGAGCAGCCGAAAAATTCAGGTTGCTGGATCACCTTCAGGAGTTCGTCAAAACTGAAAGACCACAGATTTTCCATAGTGCCGTTACAGCTGCCAATACGTTTAGTGCCAGCTATAGCATGGGCGACCGGACCCGTACCTTCCTGAAAGTGCAAGATGGGTGCGACTACAGCTGTTCGTTCTGCACCATTCCGCAGGCACGGGGTGCAAGCCGGAGCGATACTGTTGCCTCGGTAGTCCTGCAAGCATACCAAATAGCCCAAACTGATGTCAAGGAAGTGGTGCTGACAGGTGTCAACATCGGTGATTTTGGACTCCAGAATGGCATTCGGTCTGAGCGATTCTATGATCTGGTGCTTGCACTTGATCAAGTGGAGGGACTAGAGCGATTCCGAATCTCGAGCATTGAGCCCAATTTACTATCTGACGAGATCATCGAGTTTGTTGCCCAAAGCCAGCGTTTTGCTCCTCACTTTCATATCCCGCTCCAGTCAGGCAACAACAAAACTTTGGCAGCTATGAGGCGACGCTACAAACGTGAACTCTATGCCGAGCGTGTGTCGTTGATCAAACAACTGATGCCCGACTGCTGCATTGGGGTGGATGTCATTGTTGGCTTCCCCGGCGAAAGCCACGAGGATTTTCTGGTTACTTACCAGTTCATAAACGAGTTGCCCATCTCCTACTTGCACGTGTTTACCTACAGCGAGCGGGCTAATACGCACGCCGTAACGGATGCCAAAATGCTAGGGGCCAAAGTACCGATGGCGGTCCGGGCCGAGCGGTCAGAAATGCTCCACATCCTGAGCGACAAAAAACGGCGCACTTTTTACGAAAGCCAATTAGGTACAGTCCACAAAGTACTGTTCGAGGCAGATGCGGAGAATGGTATCATGCATGGGTTCACTGAAAACTACGTAAAGGTCTCAGCCAAGTATGACCCCCTATTGGTCAACGAAGTACGAAGTGTCCGCCTAGTAGCAATTAACGAGGCTGGCCTTGTCGAGGTAGAAGATGCCCAAGAAGAGGTATTAGTACACTAGACTTTAGGCCCCAAACACATCACTAATATTTGGTGTTTCCGTATTTAGGTAGCAGGCCTAGAAAATTAAGTCATGTCCATAGCTGAGCAATAGGTTACCTCGCTATCAGCGGAAATTGACACGTGATGGCCTAGGGTATATAGAGCCTAATCGAACCACAAGTGCTTGGCCAACTAAGGCTATATGCATTGGTACGAGCACACTCTTTGTCCTGATAACAAAGGAAAATAAAGAACCTAAGTAGGTGCGTTGTAACTACCCCTTTGCAC
>CANHWS010000178.1 GCA_947464365.1 Cytophagaceae bacterium
ATACTTTTGTCGTAACCCTCGGCCATGCGCCAACGCATAACACGTGGCCCAATAAACTCAATTGCTTCATCAAGCAGGCGGCCAAAGACGTAGCGCTTCGGCTCATTGTCAAATTCGATAGCGGCACCAGAGATTACGCCTTTAACGAATACTTCCAGAGCTATAGTTACGACCGCATCACCTGGCACCCCGTCCAATGGCGTCAGAACCGCAACACCAGCCCTAAATGCGACACCCTAGACTTCCCCACCTTTCAGGCAGATAGCGTCTGGATAGGCACCCAGGTCCCGTTCAGCTATCAAGACTACCTACTTTGGCAGTCCGAACAGATCAACAACCCCAATTGCTCCATGTCCGCCATCGGCAGAAGCCAAGGGGGAAACTACATCTTCCGCCTCACGATCACGGGGCATAAGAGCAAAGTACCAGAAAAAAATCGCTGGGGCCTTTACTTCGCCAGTCAACACCCTGGCGAACACAATGCCCATCGGCGGATGCAGGGCATGGTCGATTTTCTATTCAGTGATAGCGGCCAGACCTTGCTCGATAATACCATCTGCCACTTTGTGTTCTACATGAGCCCCGATGCCCCCGCTAAAGGTTGGTATCGCGTGGCGGCCGACGGCAAGGACATGAACCGCACGTACAGCGTCACTGGCCCCAACGCCAAAACCCAACCCCAAGAGGCATTTCAAGTCCAGCGGGATCTGGAGCGCATCAGCCAAACACCAACAGGCCTCGATGCCGTTTGGTCCGTACATACTTGGCCCGGGCTCGTGGATATTGGCGTTCGTGGAATCAACCAACGCGAAAGTGCCCAACTAGGCAGTTGGCAACGCCTGTCGGCATTCATCAAACGTTTTGATGGTGCCAAGCTCATCAAGCCAATTTACCTAGCCAAGCCAGAGGCCATTGATGATGTCATGTGGGCCGGCGGACCTGCCAAACGACATGGCGCCAGTGCCTACCTCTGCGAAGGTGGCGGCAGCATCACGTCCGAATACGACAACCGCCTTTCTGGTTGGATCATCATGAAGGCCCTAAACAGCTATTACAACAAACCCAAACAACCCTAACCTGACAGAATTGGGGCCTTATCCCCTCGCCTAGGCTGATAAATTTGTCAGAAACTTAGCCCAAAATCTGCCAAAAAGCGACAAGCCGTCAGGTATCGTGCCCCAGCTAGTGCTTGGCATAAGGCTTGCCTAATGCCTGTGAGACCTGCTACGAATAGGCAGTCGTCCAAGATACTATGGGAAAGATAATAGGAATAGACTTAGGCACCACCAATAGCTGTGTTGCCGTAATGGAAGGTAACGAGCCTGTCGTAATCCAGAATAGCGAAGGACGCCGGACCACCCCTTCGATCGTGGCGTTTTTGGACAATGGCAATGGCGAGCGCAAAGTCGGTGACTCTGCCAAACGCCAGGCCATAACCAACCCCACCAATACCATTTCGTCCGTAAAACGCTTTATGGGCAAAAAATACTCTGCCAGCACCAAAGAGGCCGGACAGATGCCCTACAAAGTCGAGCAAGGCGCCAACGACACCCCACGTGTCCGGATTGGCGATCGCCTTTACACCCCACAAGAGCTTTCGGCCATGATCCTTCAGAAGATGAAGTCAACCGCCGAGGACTATTTGGGTACCACCGTCACCGAAGCTGTGATCACCGTACCAGCTTATTTTAACGATGCTGAGCGCCAAGCCACTAAAGAAGCTGGCCAGATCGCCGGCCTTGACGTTAAACGCATCATTAACGAGCCAACCGCAGCAGCCTTGGCCTATGGCCTCGACAAAAAAAATCAAGAAGCCAAAATCGCAGTCTTTGACCTTGGTGGTGGCACGTTCGATGTCAGCATCCTCGAGTTGGGTGATGGCGTTTTCGAAGTCAAAAGCACAGATGGTGACACCCACCTAGGTGGTGACGACTTTGACCAAAAGATCATCGACTGGCTAGCCACTGAATTCCTGAGCGAAGAGCGTGTTGACCTCCGCAAAGACCCAATGGCACTTCAGCGCCTCAAAGAAGCTGCTGAAAAGGCCAAGATCGAGCTTTCAAGCTCATCAGAGACCGAGATCAACTTGCCATACATCACCGTCATTGACTCAGCACCAAAGCACCTTGTTCGCAAGTTGTCACGTGCCAAGTTCGAGCAACTTTGTGATGACCTCATCCAACGTACGCTAGAGCCTTGCCGTCGTGCACTCAAGAACTCTGGTTTCACCACAGGCCAGATCGATGATGTTATCCTTGTTGGTGGCTCAACCCGTATCCCACGCATCCAGGATGAAGTTGAAAAATTCTTCAACCGTAAGCCAAACAAAGGCGTTAATCCGGACGAAGTAGTTGCCATCGGCGCTGCTATCCAAGGCGGTGTCCTAACAGGTGAGGTGAAAGATGTCCTCTTGCTGGACGTGACCCCACTATCCTTGGGTATCGAGACCATGGGTGGCGTTTTCACAACCCTGATCTCGAGCAACACTACCATCCCGAGCCGCAAGTCCGAGGTTTTCAGCACCGCGTCTGACAACCAACCATCAGTCGAAATCCACGTATTGCAAGGTGAGCGCCCAATGGCCAAAGACAACCGTACCATCGGTCGTTTCCACCTGAGCGACATTCCGCCAGCACCACGCGGCGTACCACAAGTCGAAGTCACATTTGACATCGATGCCAACGGTATCCTCCACGTGTCAGCCAAGGACAAAGGCACCGGCAAAGAGCAAAAGATCCGGATCGAGGCCAGCTCTGGCTTATCTGATGCAGATATCGAGCGCATGCGTGCCGAGGCTAAGGCCAACGAAAACGAGGACAAACTCGAGAAGGAGCGTATTGAGAAAATCAATGCAGCCGACTCGATGATCTTCAGCACCGAAAAACAACTCTCCGAGTACGGCGACAAAATGAGCGACAGCACCAAAGCTGGCATTCAGACAGCCCTCGAGGATCTCAAGGCAGCGCATGCTAGCCAAGATGTCAGTGCTATCGACACAGCCCTAGCTGCGCTTAACACTGCATGGCAAGCCGCCAGTGGCGAGATGTACAATAACACCAGTGGTGACGGAAACGGAGCTCAACCAGGTGGTGCAGCCAACAACACCGACGAAAATGGTGTCGAGGATGTCAACTACGAAGAGGTAAAAGGTTAAGCCCTAACTGGGACACTAGTTCTTATCATGACAAAGCCCAACTATCTGGTTTAGATGGTTGGGCTTTTGTTTTGCAACCAGGTCTGATGCCTAAACGATCCGGCCATCGGCAATGCGCCTAAAAGGCACCACGGCTAAACAACCACGAACATGGTATTAAATAGTTGCTTGGTCCTCAGCCGATAACCTAAGCCGATAGCTAAACCAACCCGCCACTAGCAACGAAATGCCCGCAAAGCACAGTGCATGGATGGGGCTACCGCCTAACAGATTATTATAGATAAAAGGGATCAACACCATGTTGCAAATCTGCGGGATGACAATAAACATATTGAATATCCCCATATAAACACCCATTCTGCTAGCTGGCACACCACCAGACAAAATCACATACGGGGTGGACATAATAGATGCCCAAGCCACGCCAACCATTGCCATCCCGATCATAAAATGGTATTGATGTGTAGATACCTCCATCGAGATAAACCCGAGACCACCCAATACCAAAGCTAAAGCATGGATATTCTTGGGCTGCATACGTGCAGATAATGGCTGCAAAAACATTGAGAACACAAAACAGGCCACGTTAAAAATGGCCAAACCTAAGTTGCCCCATTTGACGCCATCAGCAAAACCAGGGTCAGAAGGCTCGGTGGCACCAAAACAACGCTCAGCAATCGCGATGGCCAAGTATTGCCACATCAGTGGTAGGCTAAACCAGGTAAAAAACTTGACCCACCAAAGCTGTTTCATCACTTTGGGCATTTCGCGCATAGCCGCAAAAATCTCTTTGAAGATAGAAATCCGTTCTGGCTTAGCCTCTGATGCAACAGGTGGATATTCCTTAGTCGTGAAGATCGTCACCCCAACCGAAAACAAGATCGAAACTGCCCCAATGATAAATGACCATTTGACAAAATCCGGAATCCTGTCAGACCCAGACATTGACTGAACCGAAAAGCCTAAGCCCACCAATATCAGCGGCATCAGGTTGGCTAAAGTTTGCCCCATCCCAACAAAAAAGCTCTGCAACGAAAATCCCGTCACACGTTGCTCCTCAGGTAGATTGTCTGCAATCAGGGCCCGGAAAGGCTCCATCGTGATGTTAGCAGCACCATCTAGCAGCCAAAGCAATGCAGCCGCCATCCATAAGGAGGACGAATAGGGCATCAAGACCAAGGCTATGCTTGTCAACACCGCCCCAATGGCAAAATAGGGCCTTCTCCTACCCCATTTAGGGTGCCATGTATGATCGCTCATAGCACCAATGATAGGCTGGATGATCAAACCTGTGATTGGGCCTGCAAGCCAAAGCCATGGGATTGAGGCCTCGTCAGCACCTAGGTACCTATAGATAGGGCTCATATTGGCTTGCTGCAGCCCAAAGGCATACTGGATACCGAGCAAACCAAAGCTCATGTTCCATATCTGCCAAAACTTAAGTCGGGGTCGCATCATCGTTGCACGAAGTTAACTTGGTAGTCAGTAGTAATCCTAAAATCAGCTTTTTGCCTACCCTCGCTGATAATCTTGTGTTCGATCTCCAGAACCTCCTCCACAAAGGCATCCATTTTGTCTCTGTTACGGGCTAGGCGCTGCGCATGGGTATCTTTATAGGTATGATCCAGAAACACCAACCGATCAATCCCATCTAACATATAGACATAAGTTCCTTCCACGATCAGGACATCTACATCCTCAAGGTCAATAACCTCTCGCTCAAACCGATCCTTCGCATAGTCAGTCACCGGGACAACTATGGCCGTATGCCCAGCCACAAACGCAAATAGATGCGCCTGCAACAATGCCAACCGAACCTCTGAAGGCCCAACCTGATCAATGTTCTGACGCCTAGCCAGATCATTTTGCTTAGGAGCCAACTTAAAGTAATTATCTATAGACAATACTGCGGACTTGATGCCAGCCTCCGCCAAAACATGTTTTAGCGCCTGAGCAGTAACTGACTTCCCACTACCAGACTCCCCTGCAACCCCGATCACAAGCTTAGGTTGCCCCCCATTTGATAATAAAGGATAAAACCCTATAATTTCTGAAACTAAATTTTTCCCTAGCGTCAGAAATGCCGGTCTTAATTCAATCTTTTCGGTTGTCATGACAAAAAAATGAGGATAGATTTGGTGCGTCAGAATTTATGGATAAATCATAAGCTAAACCAGCCAAAATCGTCCCTGTTGCAGTATAGCCCAACGGAGATACGCCAGATGGTTGTTGCTGATCCGTAGTCCAATATTCATGGAATGAATAGGGTGGATCTTCAGCATTCAGAGCTTCAATGATCTGACCTTCGATTGTAGCTAAAAGGGCAGTAACGCCATTAGCAGCAAGCCCTAATGACAGCATCCCCATAAAAACAGGCCAACACCCGCCATTATGGAAATGGTGAGGCTGATTCTTGAACGCATGCGTATAATTGAGTCTCAGCAATTGCCATTGCCAATCCGTAGGCATAATCACCGGGCTGAAAACTGGCAACAACCAATGGCCTTGTTCCTCTGCCATTGATAACAAAAATGCCACCAACTTATCAGGGTCAGGATGTAACCCCAGCAGCAATGCCAACGCATTGCCTGCCATATCCCAACGTGTGTCATATCCCTGCGGACCAAAACAACACCAGAAGTAAGGCCCATCGGGCATTTGATCGTTGGCATCAGCATAAGCTGTGGGATGGATCGTAATAGACTCATCATCACCTCCAGGGTAAAAATTAGCCATTATGCTACGCCCTAAAGCCTCCGCTTGCTTCTGATAGCTCGCCGTGCCATAGACCTTGGCAGCTACCCGTAGTGCCCACAAGTACAAACAATTGTCATAAAGGGTATATCCCTGCACTACATATTCGTCTGCCCAATTGCCTCCTAGCGGAGTATAAAGCAACCCACGTTGGTTAAACTCCCAAGCCTTTAGCATCTCGATCGCTTTGGCGACAGGGGTTGCCAATTGCATTTTAATGTCCGGATCCTGAGCACCTAATATACAGGCACCAATGATCCACCAAGTTGTTGCATCTACCCGCCCAACCAATGACCCATAACTTGGTTTATCATCCGGACCGATACCGATATTGGACGGAATCTGACCATTTGCCGCTTGCTGTGAGGCCAAGGCCAAAACAGAGGCACGAAATGCATCATTTAGTTCAGTGCCAGATTTTGGAGCAAGTACAATAGCCAAACCCGCAATCATTGCATCGCGCGCCCAAATGCGTTTGTAGTTATCACGGTCTAGGCTAGAGGCCAACAATCCCTTAATGATTGGGGCTCCCCGCTCATTCGATTGTTGTGCTATACAACTATTGAGCACACGCCATGCCTCGGCCATGGCTTCGTCACTTTTGTCTGATTCTGGTCTAGACATAAATCCACTGATTGATTAGAAGAGAGAAGGAACAGAATGGTCATAGGCCAAGTCCACTCAAGAACTTGGCCCATCACCATACCAGATGCTAGAACGAAAACCGCAGACTCGATGAAATTGTCCGACCAGCGATAGATCTGGCACGCACAATGTTGCGTTGGTTTTCGACAATTGAACCATCCTCACTTTCGGTAATGCCAATCTGATTAAAGATATTATTGGCATTGAATGACAGTGTCATTCCCTTCGTCAGCCCGATATTGACAAAGGCATTGATGTAGGCATAACCCGGCATCACTAGGTCATTATTATCCTGTGCGAAGGACGGACCAGTACCGATTGCACTCAAGCCAACCGAATGTGCCTTGTATTTATAGGAAGGCATAATCTGGAAGATGTATGGCGATTGGCGGCGTGGGGTCTTACCTTCTTGCGCACTGTTGATTTCATCCCGTACAATTTTTGAGTTGGTTAGAGTAACACCACCACGGAGGCTAAAGTTGCCATACTCTGCCATACCATCCAGCTCAAGGCCGAACGACCTATAAGCACGGTTGACAGTCAGCTGAGTAGTAGCCTCATAGTTCTGCTCATTGATATTGGCC
>CANHWS010000179.1 GCA_947464365.1 Cytophagaceae bacterium
GACGGATACCAACTAGCCCGAATCCTGAAGGAGGACTCGCGTTTTCGGTCAATACCGATTGTAGCGCTGTCAGCCAATAGTGAGAGTTTTGTACAGGAGGCAAGCACCAATCTCGGCCTAGACCATTACATCACCAAACCCATCGATCCTGGACGTTTGCTCCAAGCCTTGACCCCATTCATCCATAGGCTAAAGCAATAAGGCCATTGCCAAGGATGCAAATCAGTAGCGCTCAACCGCACTCCTTCAAATCGACCAAATACCCCTACCCAGATGCCACGCAGCAACCGACAACTTTTCCTAAGCCACCTTGCCCAGACTAGCCCCGCCCCTCTTTTGTTGGAGGTCGAACGGGCCGAAGGGGTCTGGATGTATGAGCCGTCCGGTCATCGGGTGCTGGATATGATCAGCGGCATCGGCGTTAGCACGGTGGGGCACAGGCATCCTGATGTTGTTTCAGCTATCAAAACGCAGGCCGACAGATACCTACATCTGATGGTTTATGGCGAGGTGGTCCAGACCGCCCAAACAGCCTTAGCTGAGGCCCTGCTCGGAACCTTGCCTAACGTGCCAGGATATACTACCCCAGACTGTTTCTATTTCACGAACTCAGGATCTGAAGCCGTTGATGGAGCCATCAAGTTAGCCAAGCGAGCAACTGGCAGACCCGATGTTGTGGTTTGTCATCATGCCTACCATGGGGGAACAAATGGGGCCTTGTCAGCTGGTGGGGGCGACTATTTCAAACAAGGCTATCACCCATTATTGCCCGGTATGCAGCGTGGCATCTTTGGCTCGACCCAACTGCTGGATCTAATTTGTGACCAGACTGCTGCTGTTTTGGTCGAAACAATGCAGGGAGAGGCGGGGATCCGGACAGCGTGTAAGAGCTGGTGGCAAGCCCTCCGCCAACGGTGTCACGAAACTGGTACTCTGCTTATTCTGGACGAAATCCAGTCTGGCGTTGGCCGTACAGGAAAATGGTGGGGATTCGAACATTATGGCATCATGCCAGATATGCTACTGTCCGCCAAAGGCATAGGAGGGGGCATGCCGATTGGCTTTTTTGCAGCTCACCATAGCCTGATGTCCGTCTTTGCCGATACCCCCGTTTTGGGTCATATCACAACTTTTGGAGGACATCCCGTTAGCTGTGCTGCTGCTTTGGCAACCATTCACCTTCTCGAAAGCCAACCCTGGATGGATGAGGTGCCCCACAAGGCAGCCTACATCCGCGAGCGGCTTGGCCACCTGCCATACGTAACCGAAATCAGAGGAATTGGCCTTTTGATGGCAGTCGAACTAGGAAGCTATGCCCGTGTTCGGTTCGTGATCGACTATGCATTACAACGCAATGGCGACCGTTTGCTTACCGACTGGTTCCTATATTGTGATACCGCGATCAGGGTTGCCCCACCAATCAGCATCAGCCAGGACGAGCTCCGGATTGCATGTGATATCTTGACAATTGGCATCATGGAAGCCGCAAAAGCAGACCTGACGGCCGATCTGACACCGCTTTAGGCCAAAAAATACGCAGGCTCTGGCGCATCAGTTGCTTAGGTCCGAGACAGTACCCGGCAGGATAATCGGAAACAATGTTTGGAAAATGTATCCCTGCACCGTTTATTCGCAACCCCACATCCGACATCAACCAAAATTTGGTTCGTCATACCCCAACACAATCATCAAGTTATGGAACTACGCGAAATCGCAGCTATCTCAGGCAAGCCAGGCCTGTATCAGATCCTGAAGCCCAGCAAGGCTGGCGTCATCGTCGAGACCATTGACGAAAACCATACCCGATTTCTGGCGGCAGCGACCAGCAAAATTTCGATCCTGAGCGAAATTACGATGTATACCACCGATGCGGAAGGAGCCATCTCGCTGCGTGAAGTTTTCGCTAATATCCAGAAACAATTTGGGGACAACATGACCCTCACCGCCAAAAGTGATGGTGCTGATTTGCATGAACTGATGGCCACTGTTGTGCCAGACTATGACCGCGAGAAGGTCTATACTAGTGACCTTAAAAAACTTGTAACCTGGTATAGCATCCTGCATAAACATGCCCCTGAGGCCTTTGACGAACCAGCAGTTGCCGCACCAACTGAGGCAACCGAAGACAAAGCCAATTAAGGCTCGCAGGACCACCACAAAAATCAAGAACCACTTTTGGCCAACCACCACCACTTTCATCATAAGTGGGAATGTGGGGCCAGAGGTGGTTTTGTTTTTTAATCTTGCGGATCTTGAACTGCTATCATGTGTGGTCAGGCTGAGCCAATCGGACGCCTAGGGCCAACCCAAACTGGTTTTTTTGCGGATTTTTTCGATTTGTTTGCAAAGCAGCCGTTTATTAATGATGTTGTACTACAATATGCCTAGACCTCGATTAAACCTATGAGTGCCTCGACCGCCACTACACCCAACACCACCTTATCATCAACTTCGACAACTGACAAAACCCTACTCGTTGAGTGTGCATGGGAAGTCTGCAACCAGATTGGAGGTATCTACACTGTCATCCGGACCAAGGTGCCGAGTGTGGTCAAGACATGGGGTGATAACTATCTAGCTCTTGGCCCATTGCTGAGCGACCAAGTCCTAGGCGAATTCGAGCCTGTTGCACCAGATGGCAGCATTTATAGTGATACTGTCCAGGAAATGCAGGCTATGGGCATGGAGGTGATTTTAGGCCGTTGGCTGATTTCGGGCAACCCCTATGTTGTGTTGCTCAACCCTTTCCAGGTGATGAACAAACTGGGGGACATCAAGTACTTCCTATACGACCACCATGGGATTAGCAGCCCCGCCTACGACGACAAATTATTCGACCAGGTCGTGACCTTTGGTGAGATGGTGCGCCTGTTCTATCAAGTGCTGAGCCGCAAGGCTGCCGAGCGGGACTACCGTGTTGTTGCTCATTTTCATGAGTGGATGGCAGGTAGTGCTATCCCGGCCATCCGACGCGAAAATCTGCCTGTTCGTATCGTCTTCACGACACATGCAACCCTATTGGGGCGGTATGTAGCGATGAACGACCCCTATTTTTATGACCACCTCCCCTTTATGGACTGGGCCAAAGAGGCGGCGCAATACAATGCCGTTTCCCAAGTCCTGATCGAACGGGCTTGCGCCCATGGGGCTCATGTTTTCACGACAGTCAGCGAGGTGACCGCACGCGAGTGTACTCAGTTCTTGGGTAGAGTGCCAGATCTCCTGTTGCCTAATGGCCTTAATGTTGAGCGCTTTACCGCCCTCCATGAGTTCCAGAATCTCCACAAACTCTATAAAGACAAGATCAATGAGTTTGTGATGGGTCACTTTTTCCAGTCCTATAGTTTCAATCTCGACAACACGCTTTACTTCTTCACGAGTGGGCGCTACGAATACCGCAACAAAGGGTTCGACATCACGACAGAGGCCCTAGCCCGGCTGAACCACAAACTTAAGTCTTCAGGTTCAGACACCACCGTGGTGATGTTTTTTGTCACCAAACGGGCCGTCCATACCATTGACCCTGATATCCTGCAGTCTCGTGCCCTGATGCAAGAGATCCGTGGCACAGTTGAGGCCATGAAGGAGCAAATCGGTGACCGTCTCTTTATGCACGTCGCTAGCCAAGGCGAGATCACATTGCCACCGCTGAACCAATTTGTTGACCAGTATTGGCAAATGCGCCTTCGCCGCACCCTCCAGAGCTGGCGGACCAAACGCCTGCCTAACATGATCACCCACCACCTCAAGGAACCCTTGCAGGACGAGTTACTACAAAAATTGGTCAGCACTGGCCTTCATAACTACCCTTCTGACAGGGTCAAAGTCGTCTATCATCCTGACTTCATCGCGACCACTAGCCCATTGTTCGGGATGGACTATACCCAATTTGTACGTGGTTGCCACCTTGGCGTTTTCCCGAGCTATTACGAACCATGGGGTTACACACCAATGGAATGTGTAGCCAGTGGAGTGCCAACCATCACCAGCGACCTAACAGGCTTTGGCGACTTCGTGATGAAGGAAATGGAAAACCATGCCGAAAATGGCATCATGATCGTGCAGCGCACTGCTAAAAGTTTTGAAGTCGCGGCAGAAGACCTTGCCGAGCAGATGTTCCAGTTCTGCCAGCAAAGCCGTCGCGAGCGCATCACCCAACGGAACCGAGTCGAGCGTTGTAGTGATATGTTCGACTGGCGTTCATTAGTGCGGTATTATCAGGCAGCTTACGATATGGCAGTCGCCATCTAGCTGAGCTAATGCACCAACCATAGTCTTCCTACCAAATGCTGTAATGTCCCGAGATGTTACAGCATTTGTTTTTATGCCAAGAACGCCACCTCACGCCGCATCAAGAGGCTGGCTTGGTATCGCGGATCATGAGTATAAGACCAGAGGCTATCCAGCAGAGTCAAGACCTTGTCAAGACCAATCCGACTGGCCCATTCAAACGGACCAAAAGGATAGTTAACCCCTAAGCGCATACTTAGGTCAATATCTGCTCGACTAGCTGTGCCTTCTTGCAGGGTCAGATAGGCCTCGTTAATAACCATCGCAATTACCCTAGGTGTCACCAGACCCACTTGGTCTGCCACCCAACCAACTGACCACTCCAACTTAGCAAATACCTCAGCAGCCCGAGTTTGATCAGCCAAGTTTCTGGCCGATACCTCTATTGTACCATTGGCCAAGGCACCTGGCCAGTTGTTAAATCCCACCAAAGTCAAGTGCTTGTCAAGACTCTGGCTAGTGACCTTCCAGCTATGCAATGGCAACTCTAGCACTGGGAGCATCAGTACGGTACCATCAGGCAGAAAATCGTATTTGCTTAGGTCTCCCATTACAATTGGAGCAAAATCTATCACACAGTCAGGCTGCTGCCTTTCCTGGACCAGTGTCATCAAATCAAAGGTTTCATCCCACCAGATCACATTGGCACGTGTGCCCATCACTTGGTTAAGTGTATCCTGATGAGCTGCATCGCCATGAGCGAAGATAATGGGCTGGGTCATGTGCTAATTGGTGTAGGGATGGAAATCTAGTTGGCCTCAGGATGTAATTGAGATGGTAGCCAAACAGACGAGAAAGTTGTCCCCAAAGTACCAAAACGATTGGCTACCAACCAAGCCGGTGGATATTGAAAGGCTAGACAAATGGGCCTCCATTGACCACCTAGGGACCAAAGCCAGCAACTATTCGGCCTCTTTAGCTGTATTTTTGACCCTCTGGCCCTATATTTGGCCACACATTACCAGCTTGATGAAAAAAACGACTACACTCCGCTTATTTGTTTTCACGGTCCTGACAGTCCTGTTGCTGAGCAGCCAAGGGTTTGCCCAAGTCCGCCGCCGCACAACGTCCCCCACCAATAGTGCTACCCTTGCAGGTCCTTCAATGGTAGCACAAGTAGCTCCCACACGTTACGATGGCACTGGTTGGATGGTTAGGCTAGAGCCAGCCCTTTTCTTCAGGACTGCTGGCATCGAGGTCGAAAAAATGATCACCGATAACCTATCTCTTGGTGTCAATGTGCTTTACAAGGTCGGGTCTGGAGAGGAGCGTATTGTCAATGGTGTCTCTTACCTCGAGAACCACCGCAAAAACACCTACTTAGTCGAGTTTGCCGCCAAGTACTACTTCGAGGACAAAACACCTTCAGGTTTTTACCTTCAAGGACATCTCGGCATGGGCAATCTCATCTACGAAGATGGCACTTGGCGCCCAATCGGGATCAATACCAGCTTCACTAAGTACGACGCTAGCAAACGCAATATCGTTCCTGAGCCTTCTGTACTCCGCTATGGCGCAGCTGGTGGCTATCAGTTCTTACTGCTTAACAAGTCATTGGCTGTCAACGTGATGGCAGGTCTACAGTGCCAAAACGATACCGAAGGATTCAAAACACTGTTGTTCTTTGCCCCTTCAGTTGGTTTCTATTTTTAAGCCAGCAGAAGCAATACCCTTGCTTTTAGCACACTAATCTTATCCATATTGCGTACATCAAGACCAGCGAACCCCTGTTTGCTGGTTTTTTGTTACTGGCGGACCTAGCCTTACCTTAGCCATTACTTTTGGTTACATAAAATCCCAAAACACCGCATCCTAGATCGATCTGCGTTGGTTATGTCCATACGATACTACTTAGTCTAGCTTTCCTCATACTGATGCATCTACCTCCCTATTTAATCCCTGGTGACACGGTTGTGGTCGTATCGCCATCACGACACGTTTTCCCTGAGGAGCTAAGGGCCTTTGTCCAAACAATGGCTGATTGGGGGCTGGAGGTCGAGCTAGGCAAGTATGTCTATGCCGCCTTTCATCAGCAGGCCGGCACAGATGCTCAGCGCCTACATGACCTCCAATGGGCGCTGGACCACCCAACAGCATCTGCCATTTTCGCATCGAGAGGAGGCTATGGCCTAACTCGTATCATCGATCAACTGGATTGGACTAGTTTTTTGGTCAACCCCAAGTGGTGTGTCGGTTTTAGTGATTTTACACCGATGCACCTCAAGCTCAAGGCCCTTAACATAGGCAGTATCCATGGGGCAGTGCCGAGGCTGTTTGGTCAGGCCGGGAATGAGCAGGCACTCGCGACCCTATATGCAGCCCTCAGAGGTTGGCCTATTAACATTGCTTGGCCATTGTCAGACAATCAGCATGATGGCCTTGACATAATCGCACCGATTATAGGTGGCAACCTTGCAATGATTGCCGATAGCTGTGGCACCACGACCCAACTGGACACAATGGGTAGCATTTTGTTCCTTGAGGATGTGGGAGAGGCACATTACAAAATAGACCGCATGGCCATGCAACTATTGCGGGCTGGTGTCCTTGATGGAGTTAAAGCCATCGTCCTAGGTCAATTTTCGGAAATGCATGACCTAGCTTCAGATTTTGGGTGTGGGGTTACCCAAATTTTCCAACGATTGCTGCCCTCGGTGCCAATACTCGATCAATTCCCGGCTGGCCATGTACCCGAAAATAGAGCCCTCAGCTTTGGCAACATAGTTAGGCTTATGGTTGTAAACGGAATAGCACAAATCATACCACCTGGTAACCCAGATGCATAATTAGCCAAATCATAA
>CANHWS010000180.1 GCA_947464365.1 Cytophagaceae bacterium
AGGCAACCGTGCCAAGAACAAGGAGAAATCAAACATCAAATACTACCCAGATGCTAACAGCACACTTCGGGTAGCTTACGGCCAGGTCAATGGCTACAGCCCACAAGACGGCGTCCAGTACAAGCACTATACTACATTAGATGGCGTTGTGGCCAAACATAATCCGGACATCGAAGAGTTTAATGTTCCCAAGGGTCTTCTGGACCTCCATGCCAGTAAAGACTATGGTCGGTATGCTGTCAACGGGACTGTGCCTGTTGCCTTTACCGCCAGCAATCATACCACTGGTGGCAATAGTGGTAGTCCTGTGCTCGATGCGCGCGGTCGGCTGATCGGTACCAACTTTGACCGCTGCTGGGAAGGCACCATGAGTGATTTGCAATATGATAAGGACCAGTGTCGCAATATTGTCTTGGACGTCCGCTATACTTTGTTCATCATCGAGAAGCTGGGCCGTTGCCAAAGCTTGATTGACGAAATGAACATCGAGTAACCATCTGCTGATCGATCCACAACCACAATCAACTTAGCCACCAACCATAATACCCATAGTCTGCGCTATGGGTGTTTTGGTCGGTCCTGCCCCAAGGTCTTGCAATTGCGTGGCCTTGCTACTGTTTTAGGCCCTATTCCTGGGCCGTTGACAACTAGCAGTAGGCAACAATACCAGATGGTTGGCTATGGGCGACCAAGTTGCCAACAATAGTTGATAGGCGATCGGAACTCATTGTATCCACCCAACACCATTATGAAGACCGCCACCCGTACCTTACGCATTGGCCATCAGGTCTATGATCTTGGGGTGCAGCCACTTATCATGGGCATCCTTAATCTCACCCCAGACTCGTTCTACGAAGGTAGCCGGCTGGGCTTAGGTCAGATGCTGGATATAGCCGCCCAAATGTTGGCGGATGGTGCCACAATACTTGACCTTGGCGGATACAGCACTAGGCCAGGTGCAGCTGATGTCTCCGAACAAGCGGAGTTAGACCGTGTGCTACCCGCCATAGAGGCCATCAATCAACACTTGCCGAATGCCGTAATCTCGATAGATACCTTTAGGGCCTCGGTTGCCAAGGTTGCAGTCAGAGCTGGGGCCATGATGGTTAATGATGTATCAGGCGGGCAGGCGGACCCAGACATGCTTGGTTATGTGGCAGCAGCCAAGGTCCCATACGTACTGATGCACAGCCGAGGCACACCCGCTACAATGCAGTCGTTAGCGCAATATCAGGACCTGACATACGAGGTGGTGCAGGAGCTCCGAGGCCAGCTCGCGCAGCTCCATGCCTTAGGCCACTACGAGGTCCTGATCGACCCTGGGTTTGGCTTTGCAAAAACGATCGACCAGAACTACCAGCTACTAGCCCAATTGCGTGATCTGGAGCTGCTTGGTTGCCCTATTCTGGTAGGCCTTTCGCGCAAGTCAATGGCCTACCGGCCGCTTGGCATTACGGCCCCTGAGGCCCTAAATGCGACAACTGTGCTACATACATTGGCATTACAGAACGGTGCGGGCATGCTGCGTGTCCACGATGTCAAACCAGCGGCAGAGGCTATCCGGATTTGGCAACTTTACCAACCCTACCACAGAGGCTAGGTGGCTCCTCGGATTGTGCACAAGGCTACTTTTTTGTCAAACCTGGCCCGATATTGGTGCCATGATGACATAATTGGATTATATTGGCGTTATGGGCCTACTGCATCCGTTCTGGATGCCTGAGTCGTACCTGCCCCTATTTGGCTTAGGCAACACTTCACCCCTATGGTAGGCTAAACCCATCCATGTTCTCCAGTTCACTACCTGATACGCCTAAATTCGATTGCCTTTGACCGATTGGAGCTTCAATATCGCCTTCCTCACCATTCGCTGGGTTGATATCCTGGATGTTGTCTTGGTGAGTTTCCTGCTATACCAGCTCTATAAGTTGGTACGGGGCTCGGTGGCGTTCAGGATATTCATTGGCTTTGTCACAATCTACTTGGTTTATTGGGTGGTCCGTGCCCTCCAGATGGAGTTGCTGACAGCTATTCTGGGTCAGTTTATTGGGGTTGGGGTAATCGCACTCATCATCTTGTTCCAGCAAGAGATTCGCAAGTTTTTACTGATGGTAGGTCGTAGCACCTTTATGCGTGAGGACGGCTTTTTGTCCATGTTCTTTCGGCGTAACGTTAACCAACAGCAGTCAACCCTGCAGCCAGTACTGGACGCCGTCAAGTCGCTGACAAATAACGAAACAGGTGCTCTTATTGTGTTCACCAAAACGGATGAGCTTCGCTACTTCGAGGAAAATGGCGACCTTATTGATGCCATCATCAGCAAGCGCCTCCTGATCAGCATCTTCAATAAAAATAGCCCGCTGCATGACGGAGCGGTTATTGTCCGCAATGGCAGGATCAGGGCTGCACGTTGTATCCTGCCTGTTACAGACAAAACGGATCTGCCAGCACAATATGGCCTAAGGCACCGTGCAGGTCTTGGCATGAGCGAGGTTACCGATGCTGTGATCCTGATTGTGTCAGAGGAGACTGGTCAATTAGCGATCGCCCACGAGGGTGAGTTGGAGACCAACCTCAGCATGGCCGAGCTACGTGCCCGCCTAGGTAAGCTGCTGTTTGCTAAGCCCATCGCTGCGGACACCCTTACGGCCCATTTGCGCGCCCCAGAGGTCCAGAAGGATCTACAGAAGGAGCCCGTGTAGGTCCGATTCTTGATGCAATTATTGCGCAAAAAGACTTCAACAAGTGCTGCCCTATTTGGCTTTGGCGCCGCTATCGGTTCCTAGGCCATACCAGATGTTTGGCTAGTTTGGGTTAAATTGCGGCCCAATAACCATTACCATAGCCATATATAGCTAGGCCATAGTCTTCGCTCGTTGTCAAACAAGCACTGTCCTATGGCTCTCACCTCACCTCAGCCATCTACCATTGTGGATAATACGCCAGTTCGCGTTCGTTTTGCCCCAAGTCCTACGGGTTCTCTCCATATCGGAGGGGTCCGGACAGCCCTATACAACTACCTTTTGGCCAAAAAAACGGGTGGCCAGTTCATCATCAGGATCGAGGATACAGATCAGACCCGTTTTGTCCCTGGTGCCGAGGACTACATCTACGAAGCGCTAGACTGGTGTGGCATCAAGGCGGACGAGGGCGTGCGCCAAGGTGGACCCTATGGCCCGTATAGGCAGAGCGAGCGCAAACCGATGTATCGGCAATATGCCGATCAGCTGGTAGCTGATGGGCATGCCTATTATGCCTTTGACACTAAGGAGGAGCTGGACGAAATGCGCGAACGCCTGACAAAGGCCCGCGTCGCCAGCCCACAGTATAACAGCATCACCAGGGTCCAGATGAAAAATTCATTGACCCTGCCGGCTGACGAAGTGGCTGCCCGACTTGCAGGAGGTGATCCTTACGTCATCCGTCTGAAAGTCCCGCGCAAAGAAGAAATTCGCCTCAATGACCTCATCCGTGGATGGGTTATGGTTCATAGTGCCACCCTAGACGATAAAGTCCTGATGAAAAGCGATGGCATGCCAACCTATCATTTGGCAAACGTCGTCGATGACTACTTGATGAAGATCACCCACGTCATCCGGGGCGAAGAGTGGCTGCCTTCTGCACCGACCCACGTCTTGCTTTATAAGTTTTTGGGTTGGGAGGATGTAATGCCGAAGTTTGCTCACCTGCCCCTCATCCTTAAGCCAGACGGAAATGGCAAGCTCAGCAAACGAGATGGCGATGCCCTAGGTTTCCCGGTTTTTCCGCTTGAGTGGACCGAACAAGAGACTGGCAAAGTCGTGAAAGGTTTCCGTGAAGAAGGTTTCTTGCCTGAGGCTGTTGTCAACTTTTTGGCCCTGCTGGGCTGGAACAACGGAACTCACCAAGAGGTCTATTCGATGGACGAATTGATCCAGGAATTCACTGCCGAGCGTATCGGTAAGTCAGGCACCAAGTTTGACATTGCGAAGGCGCGTTGGTTCAACCAACAATACCTGCATGCCAAGACTTCAGAGCAACAAGCAGAGTACCTGCTAGCCGACCTCGCCAAAGAAGGCATCACGACCACCAACGAGTATGCTGCCCAAGTCTGTGCCTTGGTGCAAGAGCGGACAGTATTTTCGGGTGATTTCTGGAAGGAAGGTTCTTTCCTGTTTGTTGCCCCTACCGAATTTGACGCCACTGTTGCCGCAACCAAATGGTCATCAGATGCTGCCGCCGTTCTGACCAAGTTTGGCGCAGACCTGGCCGAGTATCCATCCATCACAGCAGATGAGGCCAAACATCTATTGCACGAGATCACTGAAGGCCTTGGCATCAAGATCGGTAAGGTGATGCAGGCCATACGCCTCGCGATCACCGGGCGTGCCGCCGGCCCAGATCTGATGCAGGTGATTGCGATTTTGGGTCCTGCAGAGGTAGCCCAGCGTTGTGCTTACGCCATCAAGACCTTGGCCACTCACTTGCAGCCTGTCGCCTAAGGTCAGAAGACTGTTAGACAATAAAGACCAGCATCAAGTCACTCAAAGCCTGTTTCCTAATCTTTGAGACAGGCTTTTTTATTGGGTTTCGCTGTATGAAAATTGAATCGACTTCGCTTTAGGCTGCTAATTCTAGGCTTGCCAATAGCGGCAAGGAGACTGTAAAAGTGGTCCCTTTGCCAAGGGTGCTATCTACCAAAATCTTCCCTCCGTGCAGCTGTACGATCTTCCGACAGAGCGAAAGGCCAATACCATGTCCGGGGATATGTAGCGTGTTTTCGGACCGGTAAAAGGGCTCGAAGATATGGTCTAGCTCATGGGGCGAAATTCCGAATCCTTTGTCAATGAACTTGATCACCAACCAGCCATCTTTAGGTTGCAGCTTGACCCCGACCCGGTTATCTTGGCTAAATTTGCAGCCATTTTCCATTAGGTTCTTGAAACAGTTGCCTAGCCAGGACTGGTTCCCGTTCACGACAAGGTCATTTTCGTCTGTCTCAGGGTCAAACTCGATTGAGGCACGATAGTTAGGTTTGGCCGTCGCGATGACATCGAGCATTTCCCATAGCAACGCATCGACCCGCACTGGCTCGAACCGAGGTCGGTAGCTCGAGTTGCTCAGCTGGCTCAGCTCAAGCAGACCATTGGTCAGGACCGTCATGTTCTGGATGTCCTCTAGCAAACTTTCCATGGTTGCTCGGTATTCGCCTTCGGACCGTTGTTGCATCAGGGCAACCTCTAGCTGCCCTCGGACGGAGGTGAGTGGAGTGCGTAACTCGTGGCTCGCATGCTGGACAAAACTCTTGTTGTGGGCAAAGGCCTCCTCAAGGCCAGCCAACATTTGGTTAAATGTAGTAGCCAGCTGCGCGATTTCGTCCCGTTTGTTGGCCGTGACAACCCGGGTATTGAGGCTACTGGAAGTAATCTGATTCACTTGGCCAATGATCTGGGCGATAGGCGTCAGGGCCCGTTTTGCAAACAAAAGTCCAGCCAACCACATCAGGCCCAAACTGCCGACCCAAAACGAGGCCATGATGGTTCGGAGGAAAGCTAGCTTGCTATTGCCATACCGGTCTCTGGCTGATACTAAGACATAAAACGGCAGTCCAGCCTTCTCGATGCTGATGGCTGTAAGTTCCTCGCCCGTTGGTAACTCTAGGTTCAGTTTTAGGCCTTTCGCTAATAAGGTAAACTGCTTGGCTGTCAGCCGTGTGTGGCTAGTGCCGCTCTCAAACAAGATATGTTTCTGGGCGTCATAGATCACCAAGTCCTCGTCCACTAATCGTGTAAACTGTTGGACGTAGAGCTGCTTTAGCTGGCTTGGTGTTACCCCTTTGACGTTGAAATAGAACTCAGAGGCAAAAACGGCTTGGTCCTGCAACCGATCATAAAACTCGCGTTTACGATAGTCAGAACTGAGGTAATAGATGCCGAAGCAGAATATCCCGAGTATGGTCGCTGCCAGCAGGGTGAAGGTCAGCGTGAGTTGGGTTCTGATTTTCATGCGGACTGGCAAGTTGGCTTTTTGAAATGTTCTTGGTCTGACGAGACGCTAGCTGGCCAATAAACAAAGCACAAATGTGGCTGTATTGACAAAAACAAACATACCAAATTGCGGCCATCTCCTGTGGTATTATGGCAAGGTAGGACCAATTGCCTAGGCTGTTTCGTCCTTCATGATGTAGCCCATACCGATGACGGTATGGATCAGCTTGGGGCTGAAGTCACGGTCGATCTTCTTGCGTAAAAAGTTGATATAGACATCGATGACATTAGTCCCTGTATCAAAGCTGATGTCCCAGACCTTGACCGCAATATCAGACCGGGAGATAACCTTTCCTTTGTTCCGGAGCATGTAGGCCAAAAGCAAAAACTCCTTGGCCGTAAGGTCAATCTTGATCCCGTTCCGACGGACCGTCTTTTCGTCAGTGTTGACCTCTAGGTCAGCCAGCTTCAGGATGACGGTATGGCGCGTACTGTCCAGCGAGCGTTTGTGCAGGGCTTTGATGCGTGCCACCAGCTCTTTGAACTCAAAGGGCTTTACCAGATAGTCATCCGCACCGTTGTCAAAACCTAGGATTTTGTCGTCAGTGGCGCCCAAAGCCGTAAGCATCAAGATGGGCACCGACGGATTGACGGCCCGGATCTGGCGACAAACCTCAAAGCCATTCATTAGGGGTAGGTTGATATCCAGCACGATGATCTCGAAATTCTTCTGGAGGGCCAGTGACAAACCCACAACGCCGTCGTAGGCAATTTCCACCTCCCAGGCCTGCTCCTCGAGGCCCATTTTGATAAAGCCGGCAACTTTTGGCTCGTCCTCGATGACTAATACTTTCATGATTGTGCTGGGGGGTGGAGTGATGTGTGAGGAAAGATGGCTGGTATTAGCGGCAAGATCAAGCACATGGTCCCCGCCTTGTTGCCCTGATACTTGGTCCTAAGACATTGTTTGTCTGTCAAAGGTTGGTCCAGAAGTTGAACCAATACACTTTTTTTTCGTAATTGATATTAAATTTAATGCCTTTCGGGGTTTAGGATTAAATTCGTTTAAGAAACACGGACATTTACCGAGGTTACTGGTCAGATTGGC
>CANHWS010000181.1 GCA_947464365.1 Cytophagaceae bacterium
ACCGCTATCCAACACCCTGATTACAGGGGCCCAGAACCTGTTTGGGGTCAAGACCACGATGCGCTTTGGCCGTACCAAGGTTGTGGCCGTCGGGTCCGTCCAGCGTGGTAAACAGAACAAGCTAACCCTGCGGGGAGGTAGCCAAACCCGTGATCTTGCGATCAGGGCTGATGCTTACGAGGCCAATAAGCATTTCTTCCTATCCCAGTTCTTCCGCCAGAACTACGAGCCCTCGCTTAACAATCCTGCTATCAACCCACCACCATCTGGCGTGCGGGTCAACAGGGTGGAGGTTTATATCACCAATAGGGCCAACAATACCAGCACCATCCGGAGTATAGCGGGCCTAGCTGACTTAGGTGAGGCCACGCCTTTTAATCCTGCCAGTACCAGTGTTTCTGGCCCACGCATAGCCACTCGCCCGACCAATAACGCCAACAACGACCTCTTCGCCCGTGGTAGCCGCGATCCACTGGTCCGCAGTGTGGACAACACCACCGAGCAGCTGACCAATGCCTACGCCTTACGCCGCAGTGAAGATTTTGAGGTGCTGCGTGGTGCTCGTAAGTTGCTAGACAGGGACTTTACGTTCCATCCACAGCTGGGTTATGTGTCGCTCAACACACCGTTACGTGATGACGAAGTGATTGCCGTCGCCTACGAATATGCCTTCAATGGCCAAGTCTATAAAGTGGGTGAGCTGACCGAGGACTACCAATCCCTACAGCCTAATGATGTGGTGTTGCTTAAGCTGCTGCGGCCTAGCAAAAACAACTATGTCAGCAACCCGATGTGGCGGCTCCAGATGCGGAACATCTACTCATTGGGTAGCAGCGGCATCAACCGTGAGGGTTTCCAACTCCGGATCATCTACCGAGATGATAGCACAGGTGTGGATAACCCAGCCTTGCGGCAAGGTGCCCGCATCAAAAACAAACAATTGGTGCAGGTCTTTAACCTAGACCGGCTAAACCCTGCCAACGAACTCCAGCCTGATGGCAACTTTGACTTTGTAGAAGGCGTCACCATCGACTCGCGCAATGGGCGGATCATCTTCCCGGTGCTCGAGCCATTTGGGTCTAACCTAGCGGCCCAGTTCAACGCCGACGAAAACCTGTACCGCAACAAATACGTCTTCAGCGAGCTCTACACGCAGGTGCAGGCAGTGGCGCAGCAAGCAGCCAACAAAAATAAATTCTGGTTTACGGGCCGTACACAGTCTGCCGCTGGCGGATTTGATGTGCAACTACCATCGCCAAATATTTCGCCAGGCTCCGTGGTAGTGCAGGCCGGAACAGCAGTCCTGTCCGAAAACACAGACTATACCGTGGACTATCAGCTCGGTAAGGTCAAGATTGTCAATACAGGGGTCATGAGTGCTGGTCAGGACATCGAGATCCGGTACGAAACAGCTGATCTTTTTAGTTTCCAGCAGCGGTCATTCTTCGGTACGCGTGTCGATCATACCCTCAGTAAGGACATCAACATTGGTGGCACCTTGCTTTACCTTGACGAGCGGCCTTTGATCCGTCGTGTCTCGGTTGGTGAGGAGCCAACGACCAACCTAATGTGGGGTCTAGATGTGCAGTATCGCAAGGATAGCCGTGTCCTGACCAAGTTGCTTGACAAACTACCCTTCTACGAAACCAAGGAGGTCTCCAATATCAACTTCACCGGCGAGTATGCCCGCATCCACCCGCTGGCCAACACCTTTGTGGACCCTAGTGGGGCTGGTATCAGCTATGTAGATGACTTTGAGGGCAGCCGCATCACAACTGACCTGTACCGCCAACCGACTATCTGGCGCTTAGCGACCACCCCAGTAGGCAAAACGGGACGTAATACCGCCGCTGGCCCCCTCAGCTATAACGACTATCGGGCACGGATGGCATGGTACAACATCGACCAAGTGTTTTACCGCTCGTCAGGTGGGGTAAAGCCTGCTAACATCACTGAGGAATACGTCAACAACAACGATTTTGTGCGCCCTGTGGGTCCGCAAGAGGTTTTCCAGAACCGTGACTTACAGGCCGTCAACCTCAACGAATTCACGATGGACTTGGCCTACTACCCGCAGGAACGTGGCCAATATAACTTCAGCACCGACCTCAACCCTGATGGTACCCTACGCAACCCCCGCAACAATTGGGGTGGTATGATGCGGGGCCTGACGACCAACAACGACTTTGATGCCGCTAACATCGAGTTTGTCGAGTTCTGGATGATGTCGCCTTTCAAGGACAATGCCACCGCAGGCGAGATCGAAACCCGGATGCCAGACGGCACCCTCAAACAGTTCACAGACAATAACAAACGCCGTGGCCTACTGCACCTAGACCTCGGGGCTATCTCCGAGGATGTGATGCCGGATAACAAATACCAGTTCGAGCAGGGCCTACCAACACCAGGGCAAAGCCAGGGGGTAGCCTCGCCAACTGCTTGGGGATTGGTACCAAACGGACAACGCCTTACCCCTGCCTTCAGCAACGATGGACGCGAGGCACAGGATGTGGGCATTGATGGCCTTAATGATACAGACGAGAGTACATTCTTCCAGGTCAATAGCCGACCCTATGTGCAAGAAGTCGCCCAGCGTGTGACCGACCCCAATGCCATCTCTACCCTAACGACGGACCCAGCAGCGGATAACTACCAATACTACCTCAATGGCCCGACGGACAATAAGATCCTGGACCGCTACAAGTACAACAACAACACTCAAGGCAATAGCCCGAACTCCTCAGGTGGGACCTTTACGCCTAGTAGCTATACTACCCCTGACGAGGAGGACCTTAACAACGACCAGACCCTCAATCAGCTAGACCAGTATTTTAGCTATCAGGTCCGGATTGACCCGCGTGAGCTGGTCGTAGGACGCAACTATGTAGTGGACAAACTCGTAACCAACGAGGGTAAGTCCGAGTGGTACCTGATGCGGATTCCGCTACGTGACCTCAACCACCCGAACGGCGTGCGGGCTGTTGGTGGGCTGGACAACTTCAACAATATGCGTTTCATCCGTGTCTGGATGGATGGGTTTGAAGAGCCAGTGGTCCTGCGGATGTTGCAGTTCCAGCTAGTGGCCTCTACTTGGCGGCCCTATACCAAACAGCTGACGCCACGTCGTCCTGTTAATGATGACGAACCAGATGGCGCCCTCACGGTGGCAACTGTCAACGTCGAAGAAAATGGCGCTCAGAACAATGCCATCGGCAAGGTGCCATACCAGATTCCGCCGAATATCAGCCGCGATCGTGACATCACCAGTGGTGTTAACCGTCGCCTTAATGAGCAATCGCTTTCTGTCTGTGTTGATCGCTTGCGGGACAATGATGCCAAGGCCTGTTTCAAGAACGTCAAATTTGACTTCCTGAACTACACCCGCCTCCGGATGTTTATCCATGCCCATACCCAGAACGAGCTTACCACCCGTGATGGCGATCTGTCGGCATTCATCAGACTAGGTACTGACTTCGAGGAAAACTACTATGAGGTCGAGATCCCGCTTAAGCTATCGCCTACGGGCCAAGCCCTAAGTGCCGACCAAACTTGGCCATCCGAAAACGAGCTGGACATCATGTTTGATGACCTGTTTGGGGCTAAAGTGCAGCGGAACTTCGCGAAGGTGCCGCTTAATATGGCTTATGCAGTCTATAACGTCCGGGGTACTCGCCAGAACGTCTATGTCGTCGGCAACCCAGATATGAACGCCTGTAATACCATCATGATGGGCGTCCGGAACAGCTCAGCTGGCCGTGCAGGACCCAAAAATGTCTGCGTATGGTTCAACGAGCTACGCGTTACCGACTTCGTCAAGAACGAAGGTTGGGGCACGACAGGAAGGCTTGCCGTCAAACTAGCGGACTTGGGGCAGGTAACGGCTAGTGGCAAGTTTACCAGCATTGGTTTTGGTAGCATCGACCAGAAGATCAGCGAACGCTCGCGGTTCAATAGCTATTCTTACAACATGTCCGGCAACATTGCCCTGGACAAGTTTTTGCCCGTCAAGCTCGGCATCAAATTGCCAATGTATGCCAGCTATGAGCACCTCGCTACAGACCCACAATATGACCCACTAAACCCTGATATCAAGCTGGCGGCAACGTTGCAGGCATTGCGAGAGGACCCTCAGAACAGCTTTAAGGCGGATATGTATGAGGATATGGTGCGGGACCAAACCACCCGACGAAGTATCAACTTCACGAACGTACAACGGGTCAAGACGGGGAAGGGGCCTAGTCGATCCTATCCTTGGGACATCGAGAACCTGAACTTCACTTACGCCTATAGCGAGCAGCTCAGGACCAACATCAACATAGCTGACAATACCAACACGCTGACCAAATATGCCGCTGGCTATAATTATAGCACCAATGGTGGCATCGTGGAGCCGTTCAAGAACATCAAGTTCATGGACAAGCCCTACCTCAAGTTTATCAAGGAGTTCAACTTTGCCTTCTTGCCGAGCCTGATTAGTTTCAGGGGGGATCTGGACCGTACCTTCAACCGGAACGTGTTGCGTGGGTCAGACGTTTTTGGCGACAACCTGGACCCGACATTTGAGAAACTATTCACCTTTAACCGGACGTATGGCCTGCGGTATGCACCGTTCAAGAGTCTGGTGCTGGACTACTCGGCCAATAGCCAAGCCATCATTGATGAGCCTGCTGGTGAAGTCAACCAATTAGCCCAAGACTCAATCTGGAAAAACATCCAGAAGGGAGGTCGTACCAAGGTCTTTAACCAAACAATAAGGGCCAACTACAAGGTGCCAATCGACAAGCTGCCCTATATGGACTGGGTAAATGCTGACCTGACATATGCGGCCGGCACCAACTGGATGGCAGCACCTACAGCCCTACAAGACACCCTCGGTAACGTTATCCAGAACAGCCGCGAACGGGCCCTCAATGGCCAGATCAACCTCGTGAAGTTGTACAACAAGGTGTCTCTCCTGAACAAAATCAACAACCCGCCAGCCGAGCCACCCAAACCCAAAAAACCTGCCGATGACCCCAAAGGCCGTGGTAAAACCCCTCCGCCTACTGTTAAGGACACCACCAAAAAAGTGCCTCAGTTTAAGTTCCTGAAAGGCATCGCGCGCATCCTGATGTCAGCTAGGACCCTGAACCTGAGCTATACCGTTACGGAGAATACGATCCTGCCTGGCTTTATCCCGACACCGACCTACGTGGGGATGAATACCGACCTGATGGCACCGGGATGGGCATTTCTCTTAGGTGATCAAGACCCAGAAATTCGCCGCACGGCTGCCGAAAAAGGCTGGCTAGGCCGCAGTCGCCTCCAGAACCAGCCCTTCTCGCAGGTCATGACCGAGAACCTCACGGCAAGGCTTTCGCTTGAGCCTGTGCGGGATATGCGTATCCAGCTGGATGCCAAGATGACCAGCTCGGCCAATTACTCGGAGATTTGGCGGGATAGTAACCAGATCAAAACCATCCAGCCGAACTTCCAGTCCTTCAACGCAAGTCGTGGGGGTAGTTATAGCATATCGTATCTATCGATCGGTTCTGCCTTCTTGGGTGGCAACGATAGCGACAACAAAAACGAGGCCTTCAAACGGATGGAGCAGTACCGCACGGTGATTTATGGTCGCCTGATGGACAACTATACTGCCAACAGGGAGCGCATCTTGGCCACAACGACGGATACCGCCCTGCTTACCCGACCAGAAGAAGCCCGCTATGACTCGAACTCGCAGGATGTGCTGATACCGGCTTTCTTGGCTGCTTATGGTGGCCAAGATCCGAACAAAGTAGGGCTCTCTGCTTTCCCACGCATACCGCTACCGAACTGGCGTGTGGACTATGCTGGCCTAACCAAAATCCCGGCTATTGCGGAGATCTTCAGCTCTGTCAACCTCACCCATAGCTATACCAGCAGCTATAACGTCAGCAGCTACAGCAGTAACTTGGCCTACGGACCTGAGACCTTTGGCCTTAATAACAGCATCACGGACTACCCCACCCCGACCCGAACAACGACCAGCAATGGGCGCAAAATCTTGTTCCAGAGCCCTTATACTATTAGCTCTGTTGTCATCACTGAGCGCTTTGCCCCAGTGATTGGTATCAACGTCCGGACCAAAAACAAGATCACCCTGCGAGCAGACTACAACCGTGACCGCAATATGTTGCTCAACCTCAGCAATGCGCAGGTGACCGAAACTGCCAGCCAAGACATCACAGTCGGTGGTGGATATGCGGCCAGTGGGCTCAAGTTACCGTTCCGGATTCAGGGCAGGCAAATTGTGCTAACCAATGAGCTACAGGCCCGGATGGATGTTACTTACCGTGAGACCGAAACCGTCCAACGGCAGCTAGATAGGCCCAACACCATCACGATGGGTAACCAAGATTTGCAGCTAAAACCAAGCGTCAATTACGTCATCAACCAACGGATGAACGTGCAGGCCTATTACGAATACACGATGAGTAACCCTAAGATCAGCAACTCGTTCAGGCGGGTGCAACAGCGGTTTGGGGTACAATTCCGCTTCACCTTGATGTAGGGCGGCATAGCTTAGTAGGTCCTCCCTTTCCACTCAAAACCACGGCCCAGCAACGTCCTAAACGCGAAGTAGGCTGCATAGAACGGGTAGCCCAAACCCACAATCATAAAGGCTGATGTGCGCCACCGGATGCCTAGTTGTTGGTAGGTTGGCAGTAACAGGAGGCAGTCCGCCAATAGTTTGTTGGACAGGAATATGGCCAACTGCGCCCAGCTAATGGTGCCAACAAATGCCAACCCAATTAGGACCAAGGTACCGAAGTGCCAAAGCCCCAAACCAGCAGCTAAGAGGCTATAAGCCAACCCGTCATACTGATCCCACTTGCTGGCCCAACGGGTGCGCTGCTGCACAAACTGATGCCATGTTGTTGCCGCTGCGGTCCGGACCAAAGCCCCTGATGTAGGCGCAAAAGCCAGCTGACCGGGATAGTGTGCAGCCAAACGATGCCAGAGGAACTCATCATCCCCGCTGGGTTGATGCTCTACACCTTCATACCCTCGTACTTTGACGAAGGCATGGCGATA
>CANHWS010000182.1 GCA_947464365.1 Cytophagaceae bacterium
CAGTACTTCCACCATTTTTATTGCTCCCATTACCTAGACCAATCTTAGCCGCAATCACGGGGCTCAGTGCACCTACGGCGAAGGTCAAAACGAGGGCTAATAGCGGGAATAGCGAGGTCTTCATGGTTATGGTGATCTTGGTTTGGTGTGCTATGATGGCCAACAGGCTTCAAAGAGAAACCTAGGCGGCTATCAAGGACAGAATAAATCTAGGCAAAATCAGCCAAACAAACAAGTGGTAATCAACAGTTTGGAAGAAAAACGACTAAGGTCAAACCCCAAATTATAGCACCTGATTGGTCAAAGGATAACAAGCCTGCCAATCCTGCACGTTCTGGATGGTGGTTTGGGCAATGTTGGTAAGTGCATTGCTGGTAAAGAAGGCCTGGTGCCCCGTGATCAGCACATTAGGGAAGGTAGATAGGCGCATAAACACGTCATCCTGTATCACTTGCTCTGATAGGTCACGGAAGAACAAATCGCCCTCCTCTTCATAAACATCCATCCCGAGGTAGCCGATTTGTTTATTCTTGAGCCCCTCGATCGCTGCCGCACCATCAATCAATGCACCACGGCTGGTATTGATGATCATCACCCCTGGCTTGACGAGTTTGATGCTTTGAGCATTGATCAAGTGTTTGGTCTGCGGTGTCAATGGGCAATGCAGCGTGACAATGTCTGCCTGTGCCAAGAGGTCATCAAGCGGGACAAAAGTGACACCTACTGCCTTGGCCTCTTCGCTTTCCAGCATATCATAGCCCAGTAGTTTGCAGCCAAAACCAGCCAAAATCTGGGCCGTAATGATACCAATCTTACCAAGCCCGATCAACCCAACTGTTTTGCCATGCATATCAAAACCTAGCAAGCCATCAAGCGCAAAGTTGGATTCTCGGACCCTGTTATAGGCTTTATGCGTATGCCGATTGAGGGTCAGCATCAGGGCGATGGTATGCTCGGCCACGGCGTACGGCGAATAGGCTGGCACCCGCACCACCGTGATGCCTAACTCCTTGGCCTTAGGCAGATCTACTTGATTGTAGCCAGCACAGCGTAGGGCCAAGAGTTTGATATCTAGCTCCCGTAATGCCTTGAGGGCCGCCGCATCCGCATGATCGTTCACGAAGATGCAGGCGATTTCGCAGTCTTGGGCCAAGATGGCGGTTTCGACGCTAAGCCCAGCCTTGATGTACTTGATCTTCAGGTTAGTATTCTGGGTGGAGAGATCAAAAAAGGGCTTTTCGTACGTTTGGGCACTGAAAAATGCGATAGTCATGGAGCGTGGAGTCTGAAAAAGAGATACTAAAAGTAATAGCCAAAAGTGGTCTGCAAGTTCCAGAGATGCTGGGTGATGTCGGCATGCTGGGTGTAGGTATGGGCCGTGTAACGCTGCTGATTGCGGTTGTAGGTCAAGGCAAGGTCCATAAAAAAGTCACTATCACGATAGCCCCCGCCGACACTGTAATACTGGGTACCCTTGCTGAAGAAATAGCCCAGTTCGATCTTGTCACTAATTGGGTTACCATATTGGCCAAAGCCAAGGCGACCCCGCCAGTTCTCGTACCTCAGCTCAGCACCTAAGCGCACATTGACTACCTTATTGTAGACGTTTCTGATTTCTCGGTCATCTCCGACAGCATTAAAGTCAGGGCTGCTAATGCTGGCTGTGGCATAGTCAATGTAGTCCACATCGGCAGAGATGATACCAAACTTACGGTTGACGTAGGCTAGGCCCGAGCTAAACTTCCAGGGGGTGGTGACTAGGTAATAAACATCAGGCACCTCAATCGGCCCGCGGAACGGATTGGTTGGAAGGCGCTGCGTGTTCTGGATACCGTTACGGGTTATGGTCTGGGTAACATTACGGTAGTTGGCCGATAGTTTGGTTTCGTAGCCTTGATATAGGCCATATACCGAAGGCAGCTGGACAGAGGCCCCAAACCGCAGCGACTTGGTCAGCAAGGCTTGGACGCCAACCCGCAAATTGAATGACGCCCCTCTGGTCGAGACTTGATCCTCGAGGGTATAGCTAGAACCTAAATAGGTAGAGTCGTTTTTGATGGGATTTGCACCGTCATAATAGATCTTGTCAAACGTCTCGGAGTAGTTCCTGGCCTCCGTATAGTTGTAGAGGCCCATACCCGCTGATAGGCCAAACGTAATACGATCTAATAAATTGACCCCACCACCGATGTCAATACTCATACGGCTACCGCTTGTATTGATGGTCATCTTTTGGGCATAGTCCGCTGGGGGCAGAAATGTTGTGAATATGCCGCCAGTTGTTGAGGTGTCGATCATGTAAACACTATAAGCACTCCTTACCTGTTGTTGGTCAGGGAAAAGTTGAGCTGCTCCTAGGATATTACTGCCAATACCATTAAGCCTTGCTAATTCGAGGTAGTTATGTACCAATCCGTTAGCTACTGCAGAAAGGTTACCTAATGCATCGGTGCTGACACCACTGCTCGTCCCAGCCCACGATACCGAGGTCTGAAAATCAGCTTGCCGATTGATTCCGATCGCAAAAGCGCCCCCCCTTAACACCTTGGCACTATTGCTCGGTGGGTGGCTAGCAAACACAAAACCCACATTGCTAAAGTTCAGATTTGCCTTGGAGTCATCGACCGACTGACCTAAGTACTTTCCATTGGCAGCGTTGTTCGTAACGGCCGGGGCAGCAACCAACTCACCATGCTGATACCAACCGATGCCAGCAGGGTTAGTGGCCAAGTTGCTGAGGTCAGCGCCGATAGCTTGGCTGGCACCTCCCATACCCTGGATGCGGGCAGTACCGATGGGCCTGTCCATCGTCAGGCGGCTCACATCCTGAAAGTACCCAAACTGGGCCCTAGCCACCTGAGGCATAACCCCTAGGCTGACCAAGAGGGCTAAAGACAATACAAAACGAAACGACCCAACAAGTCTGGCATCGCCAAACCTAGGGGTCAAGACAAGATCAGAGGGTGCAGCCAAAGCCATAGTTGCGGTTGAGGTAGTCAATATCGTAGTGTCAGGCAGCGTTATTAGGCAAAGATACCTCCCGACTGCCGTACATCATGTGCCACAAGCAAGAGGTCGATACACAAATAAGGTGCCCAACTAGGGTCAAAAGCAAGTCCTGAGATTTTTTTGATCAGGTCGATCGTCAAAAGGCATTACTTTTACTTTGGTTTCGCAGCCCAATTATCCAGCAAAAGGCGTCCCCAGTGCCCTTCAAACAGTCAAACACCATGGCCAACCAAACACCGACAAAGTCAGCACAAAGCACTTTTTTCTTGGACTACTTAACAAGAAAACGCTACAATTTGATGGCGCTTGGTCTGGTACTGATCGGTGCCGGAATGCTTTGGAGTTGCAACAAAAAGGATGACAGCCCAGCACCAACCTTCGAACCCGAGGTAAAGGTTCCTGCTCGGACTGGTGGCTTTCTTGGCCTCAAGATCAATGGTGCGATGCGCAACGGCACACCCCTAAATGAGTCAATTAACCTAACCCAATACTTCACTAACGACGATGTCAACATATCGGTTGACAGCAGCGTAAGCCCAGCCGTTCGGGTAGTCTATATCTACCGCACCGATACTGTCAGCGGCAGCAAGATGATTTTGCGTTTTGGCGTCCGCCATTGGTCAGACACCGGCACGGTGGCTCGCAATAAAAGTGCTAACATCCAGTACTACTTCCCTAATCGGGAGAACGCCTCTAAACTTTTTGAAGGCTCCGTACCGAACAGCAATCTGGCAGATGCGATCATGCGAGTAAACCGCATCTATTTCCAAGAAAACGGTGGCCGCCTACTCCGAGTCCGTGGGGAGTACCTGATGTCACCCATCAGTAACTCAGCAGCTGGCACCTTGGTTAATGGTTCGTTTGATATACCGTTGGATACGTTGGTTGCGTGGTAGTTAGACTGCGGCCCAATCCATCTCAGTGGCTGTAGAGCGCAAAAGACTGATATGTTCCATTTGCAACTTAACCCGTGCATTTGAATAGGCATTGGGAAGGATAAAGTTGGTACCGACAGTAGTTGAAAAAACGAAGATGACTATGAGTTTGGATTCTGTAAAAAATCAATCAACTCCATACACATTGAGTAAAGGCTAAATAAAAGGCAACTAATATCTCAACAAATCGTCGCCCCAAAATGCAGCCACTTAGCCACCATGCTTTCGCCACTACCCTGCTCACCTACAAAAACGGTGACTTTCTTGACCTCAAGGTCTAGCTCGGTAATAGAGCCAAAATTACGGAGCGTGAGGTGCATAGATATGTTAGGCAGGATTTGACCTGACTAGTTTATATCTCTAAAGATACCCAAAAATCATCAAGACCGCAAAGGTCAGTGCACTCCCCAACTACAACGCCCCAGCCACCAGACTAGGCACAACACCTAGCAAGATGGTCAACACGGTTGTCGCAATTAGGACAACACGGAAACGTGGGCTTAGTGTCACGGCAACGCCATTGCCTTCGCGCATATACATCGCGATCACGACACGGAGGTAGTAATATACACCCACCGCACTCATCAGGACGGCGGCAACAACCAAGGCAACATGTCCTTGCTCAAGGGCGGACATAAAGACAAATAGTTTACCCATAAAACCTGCCGTTAGCGGAATGCCCGCCAATGACAACATCGAAACGGTCAGGGCAAAGGACAAGAACGGATTAGTTTTGGCAAGGCCATAAAAGGCCGCAAAGTCTGCTGAGCCCTTAGTGTCAGCTACACGCATTAAGGCAGCAAAAGCCGTGATGGTGGCGATGGAGTAAGCTAGGCTGTAGAAGAAAATCGCTTCTGGAGTTTTGTCGCTGAAGGAGGCCACTGCAATCAGCATATAGCCAGCATGCGACACACCAGAGTAAGCCATCATCCGTTTGAACGACTGCTGTGCAGTAGCGGTCAGGTTACCGATGAACAAGGTCAGGACAGCACAGATGGCTAACATCAGGAACCAATAGTCATAGACACCGACGAAGCTCACAGAAAGGATTTTGTACAAGGCGGCAAAACCAGCAGTCTTGACGATGGTGCTCATGTAGGCCGTGAAGAAGTTAGGCGCACCAGTATAGACATCCGCAGTCCACCAATGGAAAGGGGCAACTGAGAGCTTGAACAACATCCCGACCAACATCATGAACAAGCCGATATAGAGCATCGGACTGAGGTTGTCATGGTTGTCCTGCACATAAAGGGCGATGTCAGTCAGGCTAAAGCTACCAGCAGCACCATAGAGCATTGCAACGCCATAGAGCAATACGCCCGTAGCAAAAGCACCCATCAGGAAGTACTTGAGAGCAGCCTCGTTGGCCAGCAAGTTGCGTTTGTCACTACCAGTCAGGACATAAAGGCTAATGGATAGGATCTCCAGACCCAAGAACAACATGATCAGGTTGTCGAACGTCACCATCATGATGGCACCGACCATGCTAAATAGCAAAATGGCATAGTACTCAGCCGGTTGGGCCTTGGGGTCAACTAAAAACCGTTCAGATATCGGCAAGAGCAAGATGCCAGTAACCAGCAAAACTGCCGTGAACAAGATCGAAAGATTGTCGAACGACATCATGCCAGCAGCTACGGCTGGGGTGATTTCGGGGTGTTGCCACTCGTATAGTGCGAGCCCAAAGGTGGCCAACAGCGACAACATCGCTGCCAGCATCAGTGCACTTTTGTTGTTGCTGAAACCCAGGAACAACACGATGATTCCGAAAACTGAGAGAGCGCTAATTGCTAGCATAACAGGTATGTTGGGTGGTTGGTAGGGATGGGCACGGGCCTACAGGCCACCAAGAAGATTAACTAAAGCGAGCACGGCAGGCTCAGAAAGTTTGAGGAAAGGAGCCGGATAGAGACCAATCCAGAATGTCAGGACCACAAGTGGCACCAAGGCAATAGTCTCAGCACTAGTGAGATCCTTGAATGATTCGGTAAGCTTAGTGGCTTTGCCGAACATCACACCTTGGAAGAGCACAAACATATAGACAGCACCAAAAATGATGGTGGTGCCAGCGATGCCTGCAGCGACGAGGTTATACTTGCCTAAGGCCAGCAACATCATGAACTCGCCAATGAAACCAGAGGTCAGTGGCAAGGCAACCGAGCCCAAGGTAATGATCAAGAACAAAACAGTCAGGACAGGAGCGCTTTTGGTGATACCACCTAGGGCAAGAATGTCACGCGTATTAGTGCGACGCTCGATGTAGTCAATAATCATGAAAAGACCAGCCACAGACACGCCATGGGCAAACATCTGGACAACAGCGCCTTGGATACCCTCAGCAGAGAATGTAAAGATCGCCGCAGCCATCAAGCCAACGTGCGAAAATGACGAATAAGCTACCAGGCGTTTGATGTCCTTTTGCCGAATGGCAATCACAGCGCCATAGACCACCCCAATGATGGCCAAGAAGATCACAACTGGGGCATAAAACTTAGCCGCCATAGGCACAACTGGCAACAACCAAGTGATCAGACCGAAGATGCCCATCTTGAGCATAATACCTGATAGCAAGATGGTAGCAGGTGCTGGAGACTCGGTATAGGTATCTGGCTGCCAAGTATGTAGTGGGAAAATCGGCATCTTAATGCCAAATGCCAGAAACAATGCCCAGAAAATCCAGATCTGACCTGTGAGGTCCAGCCCACGTCCTACGGTATAGATATCAGCAATTGCGGCAGACGAGTGGCCCAAAACAGCTGCAGTTTGGCTATAGAGGTAGGCCAAAGCCACCAGCATAAACAAAGAGCCAAACACGGTATAGACAAAGAACTTAAGCGTAACCTGTACACGACGTTCGCCACCCCAGATACCAGCCAAAAGATAGACCGGAATCAGGGCTGCCTCCCACATAAAGTAGAACAGAACGGCATCACGTGCCTCAAAGACGCCTACCAATGCTGCCTGCATCAGGAGCATCAGGGCAAAGAAACTAGCGGGTTTATCATCATGCCGACCGAATGTGCTCAACAAAATCAGCGGCAGCAAAGTAGATGTCAACAGAACCAGCAGGCCACTGATCCCATCGAGGCCAAGGCTA
>CANHWS010000183.1 GCA_947464365.1 Cytophagaceae bacterium
CCAAGGGTTCGGCTGTTCGCCGATTAAAGTGGCACGCGAGCTGGGTTCAGAACGTCGTGAGACAGTTCGGTCCCTATCTGTTGCGGGCGTAGGAAGTTTGAGAGGACCTGACCTTAGTACGAGAGGACCGGGTTGGACGTACCTCTGGTCTGGCTGCTGTTCCGCCAGGAGCACCGCAGCGTAGCCACGTACGGTAGAGATAAGCGCTGAAAGCATCTAAGCGCGAAACTCGCCTCAAGATGAGACTTCCATTGAGGGACGTTGGAGATGACGACGTTGATAGGTTGCAGGTGTAAAGTCAGAGATGGCATAGCTGAGCAATACTAATGACCCGACACTTTCCAAAAAGCTCAATTTTACGCGACGTATGGTCAGTGACCATATGATTAAGACGATAGAATTTATGATAATTAGTGTGGTCTATCCAGTGTCTAATACTACTCTTGCAGGCTCTTTTCTACTGCGTCAAAAGTTATTGAGTTGCACAAACGTGTGCGGCTAGTATGTATAGTTTGGTTGTTATCCTTGGGAAGAGGTGATGACAGTGTGCCAGACTATAGAAGACATACAAAGACATGGTGGCTATTGTGTAGGTGTTCACCTCTTCCCATTCCGAACAGAGAAGTTAAGCCCTGCAACGCCGATGGTACTTGGTTCATCCCTGGGAGAGTAGGTCGCCGCCAACCCAACAATTAAGGTCACTAGAAATAGTGACCTTTTTTTGTGCTCAATACTGTGGAGTTTGAGCGTTCTTGACCGAGGTTTTCGCCTTGGTAGACTGTTGAGCCTGAAAAGAAGTTAAGCCCTGCAACGCCACCGTTGGTGCAATTGCTTGGGCGCAATTGCCCGCCTAGGAGGGGAGCATGTCGATGGCAATGTGGGGAGTTAAGGATGCTAGGGATGGTGAGCTTTATTCCCTGTTAATAAGTTGCCCTACCCACCGGATGGTAATGTAAGTGCTTGCTTTTTAGATTTCTCGTTGCTATGGCAGTACCGAGACTTCACCCGCACTCAATTGCATATCAACTTTGTATCTTTGCTTTATGCTCCTTAATCTTACCCCCTTCGCTAATGCGATTGCTCAGTTGGAAACCTCATTGTCCTATACTGAAGCTGACGACCACATTCATAAGGGAGATCCAATGATTACTCAGTTATTTAGGTTGGCCACTATACATACATTTGGCTATACTTATGAGCTTGCAGTCAAGATGATCAGACGTTACCTTACCCTTATTTACGACAGTCCAGATCAAGTATCGTTAATGACATTCTACGACTTGATCAGGACTGCGTATGAGTTAGGGCTAATAAAGCAAGAGGTACTTGTCTGGAAGGAGTTTCGCCAGAATCGGGGTGCTACTAGCCATGCCTATGATGTGTCCAAGGCAATCGATGTTTACTCCCAAATCCCTGCCTTCTTGATTGAGGTAAAGTTCCTGTTGGCTGAGTTAGATCTACGATTGATGGACCTGCAGACTAAACTAGGGGATGAGTAGCAAGATTGACCTCCAGACCAGCCAAATTGATTTAACCAAGGCCATCCTTCGGCAATGCCTTCCGGTAGGTTCCCTAGTTTACGTCTTCGGTTCTCGCGCCAAAGGTACAGCCAGACGGACATCCGATCTTGACTTAGCCATCGATGCACATCGCAAGTTGACGTTGTCTGAAGAGATCGCACTCAAAGAAGCCTTTGACGAAAGTGATATGCCCATGAAGGTAGATGTTGTGGATCTGAATGCGGTATCTGATACTTTTCGACAGATGATTTTGCCTGACTTAGTCCCATTGGCACTGGTCTAAGAACCTCTACCCAACCCGCATTTATTGCCCCACCCGCACCGCCGTCCCCTATCAGTTGGTTATCTTTGTGGGACGATGCCAACCTTCAGCCACTTACACGTTCATACCCAGTATTCCCTCCTCGACGGGCAAGCCAGTATCAAGTCCTTGGTCAAAAAGGCCGTTTCGGATGGGATGCCTGCCCTTGCCATTACGGATCACGGGAATATGTTCGGGGCCTTTAGCTTCGTTAACGAGTGTACTAAGGCCGGTATCAAACCTGTTGTCGGTTGCGAGTTTTACGTGGTAGAGGATCGTCACCGTAAGCAGTTTAGCAAGGAGGATAAGGATCAACGTTACCACCAGCTGATGCTGGCCAAAGACCAAGAGGGTTATAAAAACCTCAGTAAGCTATGTAGCTTAGGTTATATGGAGGGGCTTTACAGCAAATGGCCCCGCATCGATAAAGAGCTGATCCTGAAGTATCATCAAGGCCTGATCGCAACAACTTGTTGCCTCGGTGCCGAAATACCCCAGCTAATTCTTAATAAAGGTGAGGCCGAAGCAGAGGAAGCCTTCAAGTGGTGGCTTGACATTTTTGGGGAGGACTATTACATTGAGATGCAGCGGCACAAGCTTCCCGAACAAGAAAAGGTGAATGTTGTGCTGGCTAAGTTTGCCCAGAGGTACAATGTCAAGGTCATCTGCAGCAACGATTCGCATTACGTCAATCGGGAAGATAGCGTTGCCCATGACATCTTGTTATGTGTCAACACTGGTGAACTGCGTGATACCCCTATTGGTGAAGGCAAAGGCTATCGGTTCGGATTCAGCAATGACGAGTTCTATTTCAAGACCACAGCCGAAATGGCCCAGGTCTTTGCAGATATGCCTCAGGCACTGGACAATACAAATGAGATTGTCGGCAAAATTGAGCCATTGACTTTGCACCGCAAACCACTGTTGCCAGATTTTCCGCTGCCTCCTGGTTTTACCACCAATGACCAGTTTTTACGGCATTTGACCTACGATGGTGCAGCCAAACGATATGATGAGATAACCTCAGAGGTCACCGAAAGGCTAGACTTTGAGCTCATGATCATCGAAAAAATGGGTTATGCTGGCTATTTCTTGATCGTCCAGGACTTTATCAGGGCTGGGCGTGACACAGGCGTGTTTATTGGGCCTGGTCGTGGATCTGCTGCTGGTTCGGCTGTTGCCTATTGCATCGGTATAACTAACATCGACCCGATAAAGTATAGTTTGCTGTTCGAGCGGTTCTTGAATCCGGAACGTGTATCCATGCCCGATATTGATATCGACTTTGATGACGAGGGTCGTGAGAGCGTGATTCAGTATGTCATCGAAAAATATGGCCGCAACCAAGTCGCCCAGATCGTGACCTATGGCAAGATGGCCGCCAAAAGTGCCATTAAGGATGTTGCTCGGGTACTGAACTTCCCCTTACAAGAGGCCAATGCACTGGTTAAACTTGTGCCGGATGAATTGGACATCACACTGCAACAATCAATCGATAAGGTGCTAGAGTTGGCTGAGATCAGCAAGGGTACTGGACTCAATTCGGAAGTGTTGCGACAAGCCATGAAGTTGGAAGGCTCGATTAGGTCCACAGGTCTCCATGCAGCTGGTGTGATCATTGCGCCGGATGATATCACAGAATACATCCCGGTCTGCACCGCCAAGGATAGCGATATGATGGTGTCGCAGTATGACAAGGGGCTGATAGAAGAGGCGGGTATGCTCAAGATGGACTTTCTGGGCCTTAAAACCTTGACCATCATTCGGGATGCCCTCAAACTGATAAAACAACGGTACGGAACAGATATCGATATTGACAAGATTCCGTTGGATGACCCCGCTACTTATGAGCTTTACCAACAGGGTGATACCGTTGGTACGTTCCAATTTGAAAGCGACGGTATGCGGACCTATCTGCGCGATTTGAAGCCGACGAATATCGAGGATTTGATTGCGATGAACGCCCTTTACCGCCCGGGGCCGATGCAATTCATCCCGAACTTTATCAACCGTAAACATGGGCGCGAGATTGTAGAGTACCCACATGAGTTGCTAAAGCCAATCCTCGAGTATAGCTATGGCATCATGGTTTATCAAGAGCAGATCATGCAATCGGCCCAGATCCTAGCTGGTTACTCACTTGGTGGTGCAGACCTTTTGCGCCGCGCCATGGGTAAGAAGGACAAGGAAAAAATGGCCAAAGAACGGATCAAGTTCACCGAAGGTGCCTTGTCAAATCATGGCATCCCCGCAGAAAAAGCCAATGAGGTCTTTGACGTGATGGAAAAGTTTGCCGAGTACGGCTTCAACCGATCCCACTCGGCGGCTTACTCCGTCGTGGCCTACCAAACAGCTTTCCTCAAGGCCAACTATGCGCCAGAGTATATGGCCGCAGTCCTGACGCACAACATGACCAACATAGAGAAGATTACCTTCTTTATGGAAGAATGCCGCAGGATGAATATGTCAGTCCTAGGACCTGATATTAACGAAAGCCAGCGAACATTTAGCGTTAACAAAGCTGGGCAGATTCGGTTTGGCTTAGCAGCAATCAAAGGTATAGGTGACTCAGCAGTAGAGGCCATTATCGAAAACAGGGATTCGAATGGGCCATTTACTTCGGCATACGACTTTGTGAGCCGGGTTAACTTGCGCTCAGTCAACCGCAAAAACTTTGAGAGCCTAGCCTATAGTGGCGCACTGGACTGCTGGACGGATATGCACCGGGCCACCTATTTCCTAGATGATAACGGCTCCGTGTTTAGCGAAAAGCTGATGCGTTATGGGCAGGCCATCCAGAATGACAAGGATGCGGCTCAGTCCTCTCTATTCGGAGGGGGTGTTGGAGGCAATACCATTGCCGAGCCCAAGGTGCCAGCAGGCGAACCATGGAGTGAGATTGAGAAACTGAAGTACGAAAAGGAGGTGGTAGGCTTCTATATTTCGGGCCATCCGCTGGACCAGTTTAAGTTGGAGCTCGAAAGTTTCTGCACCCATACTGTTGACAAGTTAGCTGACCTCAAAGGACAGGAGGCTTCAGTAGCGGGCATTGTGACTAAGAAAGTAGTCAGAACCAATAAGTCAGGAAATCCGTTTACCATTTTTACAATCGAAGACCTGAATGGCAGCGCTGAGATGTCTTTGTTCGGTAAGGATTACATCAACTTCCAGCAATACATCGAAGAAGGCCGTTTCTTGTACATCAAGGGGCGGAGCATCCTGCGCTATGGTAGTAATGATACATACGAGTTCAAACCGTTCTCGATGCAGCTCTTGCAGGAAGTGCGGGCAGATCGTACAAAGGGCATCCGCATCACTGTGGATGTAGCCAGCCTAACCGAGCGCCGTGTAAATGACCTTGAGTTATTGGCAGCCAACCACCCAGGCGACTGTAATATCGTTTTCCAGCTAATTGATCAGCAAGAAAACATCATCCTGAACATGAAATCGCGGGCCAAGCGTATTAACCCAACCAACGAGTTCTTGGCTGAGCTTGAGGTGCTTGGTCTAGGAGACTATAAGTTGTTACGGTCTGGTGGTGGGAACTAATCTGTCAGTAAGCTTGGCTTGTTGCAGAACTTTAAGCTTTCAAGCCCTCCACATTCCGGGCCCAGTACTTTTTATCTAGGTAATACTTAGCCCAAGCCCAGGTCTCAACCTTGGCCGATGATACCCCAAAATCCCGCAACCATAACTTTTTCCCCTGCCCTGATCGCTGTACTTTTGTAGCACTATGCAGCCGACCGCACCGATCACCAATCACTACAACCTAGACCTGACCAACTACCATCGTCGTATGAGCCGTGAAGTTTCGATCGGCGAGCTCAAACTCGGTGGGCTCAATCCCATCCGTGTCCAGAGCATGACGACCATTGACACGATGGATACAGCTGGTTCGGTAGAGCAGAGTATCAGAATGATCGAGGCTGGTTGTGAGCTTGTCCGGATAACGGCACCAAGCATCAAGGAGGCTGCTAATCTCGAGCACATCAAGCGTGAGCTAAGAGCTAGAGGCTATAATACCCCATTAGTGGCTGACATCCACTTTACGCCCAATGCTGCTGAGCTAGCCGCACGATTGGTCGAGAAGGTGAGGGTTAACCCTGGCAACTATGCTGATCGTAAAAAATTTGAGCACATCGACTATACCGATGCAACTTATGCTGAGGAGCTGGAGCGCATCCGTGAGCGGTTTTTGCCGCTAATCAAAATCTGCAAAGAATATGGCACCGCCATGCGCATCGGTACCAACCATGGTTCTTTGTCTGATCGCATCCTGAGTCGCTTTGGGGATACGCCATTAGGCATGGTCGAAAGTGCGTTAGAGTTCGTCCGGATCTGTGAGGCAGAAGGATACCATGACATAGTCATCAGTATGAAGGCTAGCAACACGCAGGTTATGGTCCAGGCTTATCGTTTGCTGGTCCAGCAGCTTGAGGCCCAAAACTTGCAACCTTATCCATTACACCTAGGTGTCACCGAAGCTGGTGAGGCCGAAGATGGGCGCATTAAATCAGCTGTTGGTATTGGTACTTTGCTAGAGGATGGCCTAGGCGATACAGTCCGGGTTTCGCTTACCGAGGAGCCAGAGTTTGAGATCCCGGTTGCAAAGGCCTTGGTTGACCGATATACCAATCGGCCCAATCATAAACCACTGCCTCCATTGCCCCACAAACTTTATCCGATTGATCCTTACCAATACCGTAGGCGTCAAACCCGTGAGGTGCTTAATATTGGTGGCCATAATGTGCCTAGGGTGGTTGGAGATATGAGTGCTTTATTGGCCACCGGTCCCATCGAGATGGCTGACCTAAAAACCATTGGGCACCACTATTTGCCTGCAACAGACAAATGGGCTTTGACTGACCAAGGGGCTGATTTGGTTTATACAGGTTCAGAGCCTGCCAGCTTCATGATCGCCAATGGCAGCCGTCAGGTGCTGGATGCACCAGCTTGGGCTGCAGATGGTTGCGATCAGAACAAATATCCCTTCTGGATGCTAGCCGAAGATTTCCTGAAGGCAGAACTGCGACACCCAGAAATCAACTTAGTGCGAGTCAAGGCCGAAACTGCTGCTGGTGCAGTGCTGCAACTCCTGAATCTGGACTCTACTGTGGTGGTGGTACTCTATACCCAGAGTAAACATACCATGCCGGCCCTTCGTTGGTTTTTTGCGTGGGTGACTCAGTGGGGATGTGATTTCCCGATCA
>CANHWS010000184.1 GCA_947464365.1 Cytophagaceae bacterium
ATTCGAACCCTCGATAGACTTGCGACTATACACACTTTCCAGGCGTGCTCCTTCAACCACTCGGACACCTCTCTAGGGTGATGCTAGTCTGCTATCTATAGACTAGCTGGTTACTAAAAAAGCCGCTCAAGATGTCTCTAAAGCGGCTTCTGTGATCCGTCTGGGACTCGAACCCAGGACCCATACATTAAAAGTGTATTGCTCTACCAACTGAGCTAACGAATCGGGTAATCACGAAGTTTGAAGATGTTATTGGTAGGTTAACTACTTTTTACGACCTTGTTACCTCTACATTTGGGGGATCGTTTTCCCTTATTGCGGTGCAAAACTAGCTGAATAGTGCGTAGTTTGCAAACCAGAATCCTAAAAAAATGGACGGAACGCTAAAAAATATTCCGAATCAGCTTAAAATGACCCTATTGGCCTGTTTCGGGGCCTTGTGCCTGCTTTCGGGCAGTCTGGAGGTGCAGGCTGTAAATCTGAAGCCATTGCCCTTTGACACGACTTGGCGGGCTAGGCGGATCTTGGCGGTGGCCGATAGCGGCTTTGCGCGTAGGCGATATGCCGAGGCGTACCAACAATATCGTTACCTGCTTCAAGAGCGAGGCCTCTACAGCCCCCAGATGCTGCTCAAGATGTCGGCCTATACCGAGAGCGCCAATGACTTCACGCTGGCCCTCTATTACCTCAACCTATACTACCTTCATAACCCTAGTCTTGAAGTGCGGCAGAAGATCGAGGACTTAGCTACGTTCAACAGCTTAAGTGGCTATGTCTTTAGTGAGCTGGACTACTTTCTGTTTCTCTACAACCAGTATTTTATCTACATCTGCAGTTTCCATGTTGGCATGGCCTTTTTGTTCTTGGGCATCATGGTTTATCGGAAGTGGCGTGGTAGGCTGATGATGTATAATCCACTATTCTTTTTGGCATTTGTGCTGGCATCGGCCTTTACTGCCAATTTTGGGCTACTCTACCGTCGTGGCATTGTTGCAGCAGACCAAGCTATGCTGATGCAGGGGCCATCAAGTGGGTCAGACTTTGTCCAACACCTAAACAGGGGGCACAAATTGGTCATCAAAGACCAGACTGATATTTGGTATAAAGTAGAGTGGCAGGGTAGCACAAGCTGGATCAATAAAAAGAACTTGCTGATCATCGAGAACTAAACCTGTGCTTTTCCATAGAGGCCATCAAATAGACAACAGCACGTGCGATACGAAATCAGTCCGGAGCTCAGTAAATCGAAGCCTACGAAGGTCAAATCTGACCTGCATATAGAAAGCAGCACTTACGCATCGGCTAACCATAAAATGGGGCAGGTTACCGATCGTGGAGATCGGAATAGCTTCAGGAATTGGCAGGATGAAGAAAAGCCGCGTGAGCGCCTGCTCAAATATGGCCCAGAGTCCTTGACGGATGTCGAGTTGTTGGCGATACTTTTAGGGACTGGGATGCAGGGTGTTAACGTCATGGAGCTGTCCCGCATCATTTTGGCGAGGTTTGGCAACAGCATCGGCAATGTAGCGCGTGCGACGGTTGATGAGCTAACTCAAATCAAAGGCCTAGGTCCAGCCAAGGCGATCACGATCATCACGGCACTAGAGCTTGGCGTACGCCGGATGCAGTTGCAGGATACAGTTCTGGTGGTCAATGACGATACTGCGGTATCCAAAATTATGGCGCCGCGGATGATTGACCTGACAGAGGAACATTTTTTTGCCCTCTATCTCGACGCTGGCAACCATCTCCTGGCGATCAAGAACATTGCTGTTGGAGACTTTCAGTCTGTATTGGTGGATGTTAAGTCCGTTTTACGCCATGCGATCCAGCTGAGCTCACACCGCATCATCCTCTGCCACAACCACCCGAGTAAGTCTTTGGCTTTTAGCATAGAGGACCTGAGAATGACTAAACGGCTTGTCGAAGCGGCAGCTACCATGGATATTAAGGTGTTGGACCATGTGATCATTGCAGGCAAAGACTTCGCCAGCATGGCTAATCATCCTGATTCGGCGCACTTGTTTAGTAAATCTAGGACCTGATCCAGGACTAGGCTTTTGGTAAATTATGCAGCGGCTGTTGTCTCAGGTTCAGGAACTTCAGCATCGGCTATGGTGTCAAGGTCAACCCGCAAGTTGTCGATGATGAAGCGTTGGCGTTCTGGGGTGTTTTTACCCATGAAGTAGGTAAGTAATTTTGGTATGCTAGAGTCTTTTTGGAGGATCACTGGCTCTAGCTTGATTTCCTCACCTATGAATTTGCCGAACTCGTCAGGGGAGATCTCGCCTAGACCTTTGAAGCGCGTGATCTCTGGTTTGGGACCCAGTGCCTCGATGGCGGCTACACGTTCGGCATCGGTGTAGCAATAGCGGGTTTCCTTTTTGTTCCGGACCCTAAAAAGGGGAGTTTCCAAGATGTAAAGGTGCCCATTCCGGACCAGATCAGGGAAAAACTGCAGGAAGAAGGTCAGCAACAATAGCCTGATGTGCATCCCATCGACGTCAGCATCAGTGGCAACAACAATGCGATTGTAGCGAAGGCCTTCGAGCCCGTCCTCGATGTTGAGGGCATGCTGCAAGAGGTTGAATTCTTCGTTTTCGTAAACGATTTTTTTGGTTAGGCCAAAGCAGTTCAGTGGTTTACCCCTTAGGCTGAAGACTGCCTGCAACTGGACATCTCGGCTTTTGGTGATGGACCCAGAGGCAGAGTCCCCTTCGGTGATGAACAGGGTAGAGTAAACCTTGTTTTCGGTTTTGTCCTCGTTGAAATGGATCCGGCAATCTCGCAACTTACGGTTATGAAGGTTGGCCTTTTTGGCGCGGTCGTTTGCGAGCTTCTTGATGCCGGCAATTTCCTTACGCTCGCGCTCTGACTGGAGTATACGTTTGAGGATTGCATCGGCTACGGCAGGGTGTTTGTGCAGGTAGTTATCAAGCTCTCGCTTCATGAAGTCACCGACGAAAGTCCGGACTGTGCCGCCACCGTCTGGTGTCATGTTGATGCTGCCAAGCTTGGTTTTGGTTTGGCTTTCGAAGACAGGCTCCTGTACCCGGATGGCAATCGCCGCTACAATGCTGGCCCTGACATCACTGGCGTCAAATTCCTTTTTGTAGAACTCACGCACGGTCTTGACAACTGCCTCACGAAATGCAGCTAGGTGGGTGCCACCCTGGGTGGTGTTCTGCCCGTTGACGAAGCTATAATACTCCTCACCATATTGGCCACCATGGGTCATGGCCAGCTCGATGTCGGCTCCTTTGAGGTGGATGATCGGGTAGCGGTTGTTCTCCTCATCGGTTTTGGCCTTCAGGAGATCCAGCAGGCCAAATTGGCTGAAGTACTTCTTGCCATTGAAACTAATCGTGAGGCCTGCATTGAGGTACACATAGTTCCAGATCAGGTTGTCCAGGTACTCGGGTATGAAGTGGTAGTTTTTGAAAATATTGGCATCAGGCTCAAAAGTGATGAGGGTGCCATTCTTGAGGTTGGTGCTTGTTTCGGGGTGGTCCTTGATGAGCTCCCCACAACGGAACTCAGCAATTTTGGTCTGGCCGTCACGCACTGACTGCACCTTAAAGTAGGAGCTAAGTGCATTGACTGCCTTGGTACCGACACCATTGAGGCCTACCGACTTTTGGAAGGCGCCGCTATCGTATTTGCCACCTGTATTGATACGGCTGACACAGTCGATGACCTTGCCTAACGGAATGCCACGGCCATAATCCCGCACCTCTACCTTGTGCGCGCTGATGGTTATGTCAATGTTTTTGCCATTGCCCATCATGTGCTCGTCGATCGAGTTATCGACCACCTCTTTGACCAAGACATAGATGCCGTCGTCAGAGCTGCTGCCGTCCCCTAGCTTGCCGATGTACATGCCGGGTCGGAGCCTAATGTGCTCTTTCCAGTCAAGCGAACGGATACTATCTTCGTTATATATGGATGCGCTAGCTGCGCTCGGAACTTGTTCTGCCATGTTTTTCGTCAGGGGCCTGACCAGCAATATAGCACGGATAGGGCTAGAGCTGGCCATCGGCCTAGGAATTACTTGTCTGAATCGAAGGGCAAACTTGCCCCTTCCAGCTTATATTTGCAAATATCAGTGGTGACGACCATCACAACTACTCATGGCACTAAATCTTGATACTTTCGAAACCGTCAAACGCATCTTTCTGGATTATCTGGAAGCCAAAGCCCTCCGGAGGACACCAGAACGTTTTGCGATCCTGGAGGAGATATACAGCCGTAATGATCATTTTGATGTAGAGAGTCTTTACATCAGCATGAAGAACAAAAACTATAGAGTTAGCCGTGCAACTGTTTATAACACGCTGGATCTTTTGGTGGAGTGTGACCTTGTAAGCAAGCACCAGTTTGGGCAGTCTCAGGCGCAATACGAAAAGGCATACGGATACCGCCAACATGATCACCTAATCTGTAGTGATTGCCAAAAGGTGTTTGAGTTTTGTGACCCAAGGATATATAACATCCAGAAAATGGTGGGGGAGGTCCTAGGTCAGAGGGTTGTTGGGCATAGCCTAATTCTGCACGGGGCTTGTACTAAGGGGGATGGTTGCGAAAACCGACCTGCCCAAAGTCAACCAGCTGATGTGATGCCTACCTTAGCAGAATAACGCTTATCCTGTGCGTGAAATCCATCGGTTTTGGCGCGCCATAGGTATGGCTTTAACTAAATTAGCACAATCTAGTCTAGTCTTAAGTTATGGGTTTTTGTGCCCATAATAGATCACGAGATAGATACTGGTCCAGGCATTGTAATTATCTGCTTGGCCAGCTAGTAGCGGAAGGGCATTGGCATAGTAGTCAAAGTTAAGCCCTGTCTCCACCCCGATCAGGCTACCATTGAACCGACCAAACTCGAAGCTAAGAGCCCCTTTGAGGTTGATGCCAGGAATGGCCTTAAGCTGTCCTAAACCATCGAGCAACTGCCCACGGCCAAAGATGTAGTTGACATCATGTTTGCTAGGATCGTAGGGGACTGAGCGGGCGTTATTCGCATTACGTGCTACCGGGTCATAGAGGATATAGTAAGGCTTGACGAATGCAAAACTGGGCCCACCAGCGACTATTGCATTGACGTGTACACCCTCTTCAACCCCTTTGCGGAACAAGATAAACTCCCGACCAAAGGAAGGCCTAAAGGCGACAACATAGTTGGTTTTATAAGGTGTGAAGGTATTGTTGGTTAGGTTGCTAACGTAGGTCAGTTCCTTAGGGTGATTGACTTGGACTAGGTCAAAACCAATGTTATTGTACTGGTTCTTACGGGCTAACCATCCGTACTTGAACATAAACCCACCTATCAGTGAGGAGTTGGTATTGAAGTTGACACCAAAGTTGTATTCCTCTTGATAATCGTTTTCCTCGGCTGGAATTGTTTGAGCTTGTACGACCCTAGGCGGTACCGTAATCAAAAGCATGGCGATCAACGCCAAGCAACAAGCGGGCGTCAAGAAGGACCAGAATTTTGGAAGGTGGACCACAACGTCAAGAATTATCGGATATTTGGGGCACCAGATGGGGCCTGCAAATGGACCGGTGCTGGTAATCAGAAATCAAAAATAACACAAATGAGCAACTGGACTGCCGAAACCTTATATGTTGGCCAACTTAGGACCCAAGCCACCCATGTCTATAGCCAAAGCGTTATTGAGACTGATGCCCCGTTAGATAACCATGGGCTCGCTCAGCGGTTCTCGCCTACGGACTTAGTCGCAACAGCCCTTGGCAGCTGCATGATGACCTTGATGGGCATCGTGGCAAACCGCGAAGGTTGGGCATTGGACGGCACTAAAATACTAATCCGGAAACACATGGCTGCCGACCCACGCCGGATTTCGGGCGTTGATGTAGAGATAACGTTTGTAGACGGTATTTATGATGCACATAAACGTGCTGTACTCGAAAATACTGCCAGAACCTGCCCTGTGGCCAAAAGCCTACATCCAGATCTGATCCAGAACGTTACTTTTCTATACCCAGAAGTCTAGGCATTGCTTGTATTACGGGCAGCCTCTAGTAGTCCATCTAACCTAATATCAAGATGGGATGTGTGATAGATTGGTTGCCCATCGACCAAAAGGATGGCCTGAGGTGACTCGTGCACGATGCCTGTTTTGTCCGCAATGGCATTGCTAACTGGGCGGTAGGCGATCAGATCAAGGTAGAAAGGACGGATGTCTTTGTCTGCCTCAGTGCCCCAATTGCGCTCCAGGCGACTAAGTGCTGTGCTGCTGATGCTGCAACGTGTGCTGTGTTTAAAAAGTAACACAGGCTTTTTGTACGAAGCCTCGATGGCGGCATCTAGCTCAGCCTCGGAGGTGATCTTATTCCAGTTCATAAATTGTCGAATAGTGGTTGTGGGGGCTCGTGGACGGCCTTATGACATAACTAGCAAATTTTCTGCCACCTTTCGGCTAACATAAAACGGCGGCTCATTGTTGCAACTAATCATGCTGCTACCGTCAAAGCTGATGCGTTCCAGGATTTTGAGGGAGGCTCCGATGCTGATGCCTTTGCTTTCTAGATAACGCAAAAAGGCCGGATCATGATCTTCGACTCCTGACAATGTAACCACATTGCCAATGTTGATTCGGTTTAGACATACATGTTGCCTATGACTAACCTCTCCCTTGTTGTTCGGGATTGGGTCGCCATGTGGGTCAAATTTAGGGTGGTTGAGGAAAGCATCTAGGCGCTCGGTTAACTCTTCGCTCCGGATATGCTCTAGCTCTTCGGCCAACTCGTGCACCTTATCCCAAGCGAAACCTAAGGTCTCGACCAAAAATGTCTCCCAAAGTCGATGCCGACGTACTACCTGTATTGCCTTCCGCTTGCCTGCCTCTGTAAGGGCAGCTCCTTGGTAGGGTTGGTAATGAACGAGCTCTTTTTCGGCCAGTTTTTTCAGCATTTCGCTGACGCTACCTGCCCGCGTCTGCATCTGTTCCGCAATCTGGTTGGTGCTTGCCGTCGTGACCTC
>CANHWS010000185.1 GCA_947464365.1 Cytophagaceae bacterium
CAAATTTGATGGTGACCGCCCAAGTGGTGGAGATCGTCCTCGTTTTGGCGGTGATCGACCTTCTGGCGATCGTCCTCCATTCCGCAAATTTGATGGTGACCGCCCAAGTGGTGGAGATCGCCCTCGTTTCGGCGGTGATCGTCCTTCTGGCGACCGCCCTCCGTTCCGCAAATTTGATGGTGACCGCCCAAGTGGTGGAGATCGCCCTCGTTTCGGTGGTGATCGCCCTTCTGGTGACCGCCCGCCGTTCCGTAAATTTGATGGCGACCGCCCAGGTGGTGACCGCCCTTTCCGTGGTTTTAACGGAGACCGTCCAGACTTTAAGGATGATAGGGGTGATCGCCCAGCATATCGCTCGTTCGATAGGTCCGAAAACAACAATGATGGCGATCGCCCAAGACGTCGCGACATTGGTATTACCCGGTCTGATGTCCGCCAGCGGATCCAGAAGTTGCGCTCAGGCAAAACCACACGTGATTCGTTTGGTACCAATGTGGGCCAAATTCGCGAAATGCCTGACTATAGCGAAAAGCTTTCCAAAATGGAGCTCAAGCATGCTGCCCGCGAAGCCAAACAAGCTGGCGTCGAGGTTAGCACCGACAAATCTGTACGGCTGAATAAGTTTATCGCTAATGCTGGTATCTGTAGCCGTCGGGATGCTGATCAGCTGATTGCCAATGGCCAGATTATGGTCAACGGCATTGTTGTGACCGAAATGGGCCACAAAGTTGAGCCGCACAATGTTGTCACTTATGGTGGCAAGGAGCTTAAGCCAGAGGGCCAAGTCTATATCTTGCTCAACAAACCGAAGGACTACATCACCACTACCGAAGATCCTGAAAATCGTCATACGGTCATGGAGCTGATCCGTGGTGCTAGCAAAGGCCGGGTGTTCCCTGTTGGTCGCCTTGACCGCAATACTACTGGTCTTTTGGTCCTGACCAACGACGGTGACCTTGCCGAAAAAATGACTCACCCGAGCTTTGAGACACGCAAAATCTATCAAGTAGATCTGGACAAACCAATCACCCCAGAGGATTTTGAGAAAGTCAAAGCAGGTGTGATGCTCGAGGACGGCCTAGCTGAAGTCGATGAGGTGGAAATCCTGTCACCTGACCAAGACATCTTAGGTTTGGCCATCCATAGTGGTCGTAACCGTATCGTCCGCAGGATCTTTGAAGAGTTGGGTTATGACGTCATCCGCCTAGACCGTGTGATGTACGCCAGCCTGACCAAAAAGGATCTGCCACGTGGCCATTGGCGCTACTTGTCTGAGCAAGAGGTTATCCGCCTGAAATACTTTACGAAGTAACCAAGGCTTAGTCCTTGACAATCAATAGGTTGCAAAAAAGCCTCATCTAAATTTAGGTGAGGCTTTTTTTGTCTTTGAAGTTGTCATAAATGCTAATGAGGCGTTAAATCACCAGCAGCAAAATGGGCCTACTACCCCATCATGACAGTAGTGCCTCCTTGGGTGACGATGTCGGCTGCTTGGCAAATCCTGACAGCAAATACCCCTGCCTCCAGCGCCTTAAAGGCATTGTCTAGCTTCGGGATCATACCGCCAGCCACTTTACCATCATGTTTGAGCTTTGTGTAGGACTCTGGAGTGATGTGTGGGATTACTGACTTCGGATCATTTATGTCCGCCATAACACCTGGCAGGTCAAAGCAGTACATCAGGACAGTTTCGTACTTACGCGCAGCGGCGATGGCAATCTCTTGGGCAATGGTATCAGCATTAGTATTAAGGAGCTGACCTTTATCAGTGGCGGTTATAGGTGCCACTATTGGGGTAAAGAAGTGAGTTAACAGCGTATGCAGAAAACCCAAATCAACATCGTCGATTTCACCAACGAAGCCGTAGTCAATCTCCCCTACAGGTCGTTGGTGCGCCGTGATAAAGGCGCCATCAACCCCAGTGATGCCGACAGCTTTGAGGTAGCCACCAGCATTGAGCCTGGCTACTACCTGTTTGTTGATAAGGCCTGCATAGACCATAGTCACTGCCTTGAGTGCCTGCTCGTCCGTGATACGTCGCCCATCAATCAGGACGGCATCTTGACCCAATTCCTGTTGCAATTTGGAAGCCGTCACGCCCCCACCATGGACCAATACCTTAAGGCCCTTGATGCGCTCGAAGGCAGATAGAAATTGCTCAGCGGCAACTGGATCCTCCAGCACCTTTCCGCCTACTTTAATGATTGTTAAGTGATCCATAGATGGATACAATCTTGGTTAATGGGTTGAAGTGTATTGTTTGACAAGTTCTTCCTAATCAGGCCTGCCGTTAATACATCGTTGAAATTTAGCAGATGGATTGCGAGATTTACCTGATGCTAAGCAACCAAGACAGCCGCCAAGGCTTGGGCAAAGTCTGTAGCTAGTTCGGGGGCTAGGTTCAGGGCTGGTAAAAGCCGAATGCTATTTTTGTCAGCTGCGGACCCTGTGAAAACATGATGATGGTGGATAAGCGCATCCCTGATAGGTCCCGCTGGTCTATCGAGCCCTACGCCAAGCATCAGACCATGACCACGGACTTCATTCACGCCCGGGATCTGCTTGAGGGTCTCAATCCATGCTGCTCCAAGGGTAGCGGCGTGGTTAATCAAATTTTCCAACTCGATTACCTCTAGGACTGCAAGGCCCGCCGCAGAGGCCAAATGATTACCACCAAAAGTGGTGCCTAGCAAACCGTGTTTGGCCTTGAAATCTGGGCTAATCAGGACTCCTCCAATTGGAAACCCATTGCCCATGCCTTTGGCAATCGTGATGATGTCGGCCTTGATACCAGCTAGTTGATGGGCAAAAAACTTCCCGGATCTACCATACCCACTCTGGACCTCATCTAGTATCAAGGCGGTGCCATGTTTGGTACATAGCGATCGTAATCCTTGCAGGAAGTCAACCGATGGCACATAGACACCAGCAACCCCTTGCATACCCTCTACCATCACAGCTGCAAAATCATGGTCAAAAAAAGCCGCCTCAGCAGCAACCAAGTCATTTAGGGGGGCGAAGATGATATTCTCGGTCTGGTTGACAGGTGCTACAATCGATGGGTTGTCAGTTGCGGCCACGGCAAGCGATGTGCGGCCATGGAACCCTTGTTTGAAGACCAATACCTTAGCCCTGCCCGTATGGAAGGAAGCCAGTTTAAGGGCATTTTCGTTGGCCTCAGCTCCGCTATTGACTAAGAACAAGTCATAGTCTGGATACCCCGAAAGCTGCCCGAGTTTTTCGGCTAGTTGCTCTTGGATGCCTATCTTGACTGAGTTGGAGTAAAACCCAATCTTTTGGAGCTGTTCTGTAATCCTAGCAACGTAATGTGGATGACTGTGACCAATGCTGATGACGGCATGACCACCATACAGGTCCGTGTATTCAGTCCCGTCCGCTGCCCAAAGTGTACTGCCAAGGGCTCGCACAGGCTCGATGTCATAAAGCGGATAGACGTCAAATAATTTCATACTTGAGGGTTTCAACAAGTGGTGCTGTCGAAAACGGTCGCAGCACTCCGGATAGATAAAATCAGATCAGCAGATGCTTTGGTGTATGTCCTGGTGTTAAAATGCCCCAGAAGAGGCCAAAAGTACACTTCATTGTGCCATATTGGCCTGTTCCTTTCAGGATATTACTGATCTCTACTGATATTTGCCGTTATGCAGGTTTTGTTTCCGCAGTTTCTTTGGGCTTTGGGGTTGTTGGGGTTCCCGATAGCCATCCACCTTTTCAATTTTCAGCGGCCCAAACGGATCATCTTTAGCAATGTGAAGTTTCTTCGGAATCTCTATCAGCAGGACCAAGCTGCTCGAACAATCAAGCATTATTTAGTGCTTGCAAGCCGCATACTATTCCTGACTTTTTTGATTCTGGCTTTCGCCAAGCCCACCTTTGATGTCGGTAGTGGGTCCAAAGCTAGCAATAGCCTCTTTAGCAGCATCTATATCGACAATAGCTACAGCATGCAGCGCTTTATGGGGCAGCCTATGGCCCTTGACGTTGCCCTTTCGTCTGCTGAACAGGTAGTGGGAAAAGGGAGCACAGCATCGCAGTTCAACATCCTGACCAATGATTTTAACAACTATGGTCAGTTTTTCTTCTCTAAGTCCAAGGCCCAAGACCAGCTGCGTGAAGTTCAGCTCAGTGGTGCCTATCGGGATGCTAAAAGCATTGTAGCAAGGCAGTTGGCCGCCTTTAATGCTGAGGGTAAAGGTGCCAAACCAAATCTCATTTGGCTATCTGATTTTCAAAAGTCAACCCTTGGTGATCTCCAATCGGTTTTGTTAGACACGAGCATCAACCTCACTCTAGTGCCGATTACTCCACCTGCTGCGGCTAACCTCTACATCGATACAGTTTACACAACTACCCCTTTTTTACAAGCTGGTCAGAAACAAACGTTGATTGCCAATATTAGGAACGCAGGCGAAAACCCGACCCAGAACCTGATTGTAAAACTATCAATTGATGGTGTACAGGTCAGCACCGCGGGCATCAGTGTGCCAGCAGGTGGTGAGGCCAAAGCAAAGTTTGATTTTGTCCCAGCCAGTAGCAAGGTCGCCTTAGCCAAACTAGAGCTTGATGATGCCGAGGTCAACTTTGACAATGTGTATCACTTGGTACTAAACCCAGCACCTAAGATCAAAGTGGTGGTGGTTTCGGCCAATCCGGACAAATACCTAAGCCAAGTTTTCAGGAACCCAGAACTGGTCAACCTTGCAGAATTTTCTACCACCAAAATCGACTATGACAACCTAGGCAAAGCTGATTTCGTAGTGGTCAATGGAGTTAACAATGCAGATGCAGGCCTTCAACAAGCGCTGTTGGCCAACACCAAACGTGGTGGAAGTGTACTTGTCATCCCTGCCTACCCTACTGACGCCAAAACACTTAATGGCTGGATCAGCAACCTTGCGCCAATCCAGATTCAGGATGGCATTCAGGATAGCCTAAAGCCAAATGCTGGCAACACACTGAGCATGCCAGATGTTAATGATCCCTTTTTCACTGGCGTGTTCGAAGAAAAGCCTAACAATCCCATGTTACCATTTGCAGCACGCACCATTGGTGTTACAGGTGGAAAAGCTCTCCTTAGCCTTAAAGATGGACGGCCGTTATTAGTCAGGACAAGGGCAAACAAAGGGGCCGTCTATATGCTTACCACTAGTCTTGCCAATAGCCAGACTGACCTACCCAAGCAGGGATTGTTTGTGCCTATCATGTTGCGTTTGGCCCTATTGAGCCTGCCCAATCAGCAACAGTTAAGCTATAGTTTCCAAGACCCCAGTATCGAAATTCCATTTTCAGGAGCGCGTTCCGAACAGCCATTTAGGCTAGTGCAAGGCAAAACCAGTATTATCCCTGGGCAGCACCTAGCAGACGGTAAACTGATTCTTGAAATACCCAAGGCAGATCTTCAAGCTGGCTACTTTGACCTTAAACGTGGCGATAGCACCCTCAAGACTATCGCGCTTAATTTTGGGCATCAAGAAAGCAACCTCCTGAACTACACACCAGCCGAGCTAAAGCAAATGGCAGGTGGCAATAGCCGCATCGTAGTTGCGGCCAACGTTACCAATCTCAATCAGGACCCAATGACAGCCACAACTGAAGGCCATTTACCCCTTTGGGTATGGTGCCTCGGGATTGCGCTTGTTTTTCTGCTTGCCGAAATCCTCCTCCTTCGTTTCTTCAAATAGCCTCGCATACCCCTAAATTTTCAACTTTAGCTATGGCCCTTCATCCAGCACCGTCCGTTTTGGTTAAAGATGTTTTGATTTACAATGGACTTGGCCAGCCAGAATCCGAGCTTCAGGACATACTGGTCTTGGGTGGGCATATCTCGGCCATTGGTACTGGACTAACAGAACCTGAGGGTGCTATAATAATTGAAGGTAAGGGGGCGGCTGTAATACCTGGTCTGTTTGACATGCTTGCCAACTGTGGTGAACCTAGACATGAGCACCTAGAGACCTTCAGCAGCTTGTCAGATACTGCTCTTGCTGGTGGATTTACCGGAATTGCAATTGCGCCTAATGCTGATTCTGCCGCAGATAGCCAAGACTACAACCATTTTGTGCGCCACAAAGGCAGCCAATATGGTTGTGATATTTATCCCTTTGCCGCCATTTCACAACAACAAAAGGGCCAGAAACTAGCTGATTTGATCGACCTACAACATGCTGGAGCTGTTGGGTATTTTGACGGGTCAGCTCCTATCCAGAATACGGACTTAATGGTCAAGGCTTTGCAATATGCTCGGCACACAGGTCTGATGGTCATCAACAGACCAGAGGACCATTGTCTGGCACAGTTTGGTCAGATGCACGAAGGACTCACCTCCACTTTGCTAGGGCTTAAGGCTATACCTTCGTTAGCGGAAGTTATGATGGTGAAGCGAGATCTGGACTTGCTCCGGCATGTCGGCGGCCGTCTCCACCTCAGCTGCCTTAGCACGGCAGAAGCCGTGGACTTGGTACGGGCAGCAAAAGCAGAAGGGTTGGCTGTCAGTGCTAGTGTATCAGTGGCACAGCTGTTGTTTACAGACGAAGACCTATCTAACCTTGACAGCAACCTAAAGGCAGAGCCACCATTCCGAAGCGAAGCTGATAAATCCGCACTACTTGCTGGCCTAAAAGACGGTACCATTGATGTTATTGTCACAAATCATACCCCATTAGACATCGAGAGCAAAAGGTTAGAGTTTGACATGGCCAGCCCTGGGATAATCATGTTGCAAACCGCCCTACCGGCCCTGTTGACCGCCTACCCTGATCAGGATCTTGGCTTTTGGTTACCCAAACTAGGCCATAATGCGCGTGCTTTGCTTTCGCTAGCGCAACCTAGAATTTCAGTCGGTGAGGTTGCACAGTTCGTCGTCATTGATCCTGACCAGGCATTTGAGTTTAGCGCAAAGGTCAACAAGTCCAAATCTGCGAATACCCCTTTCTTTAACAAAAAGTTAAAGGGCAGAATTTTGGCGTCC
>CANHWS010000186.1 GCA_947464365.1 Cytophagaceae bacterium
ACGACTGCATTCCGACCACCGCCCAAGGCCCTTACCTGTAGGTTTTTGACGTTCTTGTTGCCTGTAACCAAGACATTGGTCATCGGGTAGGACATGTTGGTTCTGTTGGCATCCACTTGCAAACAACGGCTGTTACCAGTAAATTCATTGTCTTGATAGATGATGTTATGTGCACCTTCAGTGCGGTAAATGCCAATGGTGGGATTGGTACAGTCATCACGATTGGAGGCGACTTTATTCCTCCTGATCGTGATGCCGTTGGGGTTGGTACCACCGCCATTTCCTTGGTCCATGATACCCTCTCCGTCGATAGAGCCATATTGACCACTTTCAGGGAAATCAGCTGCTGAAACGAGCACTTCGTTATCCTCAATTAGTATGTCCCCACCACCATAGTCGATGCCGCGGTTTTCGTAAGTAGCTGAATAGTTCCGCTGAATCTCGGTGCCTGTCGTATTGAGAATACGTTTCTTAGGCGTTGCCCAAGTCCTTGATTCGTTGATAGCTGTATCACGAATGATGTTACGCCTAATTCTCAATCCGTAACCAGCACACCAGATCCCTACCCTGTCGGTTTTGTAAACCCAATTGTCATCAATTACGAAACCTTTGGCATACAACGAAGGCTCTTCGTACGGATCAGGATACCATATCATTGGCTTTATCGTACGATTGCCGTTCTGAATGATCTTCTTGTTGCGGTTCAGCGTGATGCCGTAGTGGGCAGAAAAATCAAAACGTGCATGCTCTCCCGAAATGACCTCAATAAAATTCACCGCGTTGACAGTACCGTTTGCTGGCTGGCCGACGTTGCGATAATTATTGCAGGATGTACATCTGTTGCGGACTTTGTAACCTGGCTGATCATAGCTATCGGTTACGTGATCGTTAATTCGGTTATTGGCGATGATGGCGTTTTCACGCGCGTAAACGTCAATATTAGAAACGAAGTTGTAAAAGAACCGCTGCCAAGGCCTCATCTGATTAGGTCCGCTGAACAGTGCGGGCACGCGTGGATCCGGATAAGCGACATTGTTTGTCCGCGTTCCGAAAACGATCACATTACGAAGATTACCGAGTGGCTGGTAATTAGGTGTGGTGCCACCCGGATGGCTAGCCATTCCGACAGAGTCAAACAGCGGATGAAACTCAATGCCGGCCCTATTGATGTCAAGATTGACAACCCCAATGTTACGTGCATCTGGGGTATTGGTAATCGTCTTGAATGCACTGGTAACCGGATAACCAGCACCACCGAATGCTGTCGTATCAAATAGGTATTGAGGGAACTCAAGACGGCTAGGGGGTTGGTAGCCTGCCACTTTTGCTGAGGTAATACCCGTAGGGTCATCACCTCTCAGGACCACCCCTGCTTTCAAAATCAAGGAGTCCGAGACAGTGTAAACACCGGTCGGGAAATAAACGATCCCACCACCAGATTGATTGGCAGCATCAATAGCCTGTTTAATGGCAGCCAAGTCATCCTGGTTGTCATTGGCAACGGCACCATAAATGGTGACGTTAAAAACATTATTCCACCTGAGCACTTGTGTCCAATGCGAGGTTGGCGTATTAGGATAGAACGAGATGTAGGGGTTGTTGGTCGGCTGCGCTATGGTCCTGACAGCAAGCCCCAACAACAAAATCATGAGGTTCGTAAAGCGTTTCATGCGTTGGTTAATTTGGTTGGAGGTTTTATCTCACCTTAAATTACAAAGGCGAATATGGCACCTTCAACATTGAGATGCAATGCCTTGTAAGTTAATCCGCTAATCAATAGCTATTCCGCTCCCTTAACAGGATCCCCACTACGTTGCTCAACAATGATCGTAAACTCGACGCGCCTGTTGATCCGCCTATGCTCGTCCGTTTTTTCGTTCAGGATCAGCGGTTTGGCACTACCAAAACCACTGGCTTCAATCCGCCGGGTTTTAACCTGACCAGTTTCCATCAGGTATTTTTTGATGGCCTCTGCCCTGTGTTTGCTTAACAGCAGATTATCCTGTTTGTTGCCCTTCTGGTCAGTATGCCCATCGATCTTGAGTTTGCAGTTAGGGTTATCGAGCAGGAAGTTCCGGATATTGTTGAGGTCATTATACATACTAGGCAAGATCTCGGCACTAGCCTCCAGGAACTCTAGCGATGGAAAACTGATCTTGACGTTTTTGATGCTACGAGCCCTTCGGTCGATAAAGGTATCCGTTTTGAGGAAAAACTTCTCTTCAATCCGGAAGAACTCATCCCCCTGAATAATGAGTAGGTAATTATTATTATTGATCAAGTCAAAATCAAAGCTGCCGTCAGGGCGCAAGAATTTGGGTGCCACCTCGATGCCGTTGTCAATATCGATCACCGATACGATCCCGGCAAATGGTTTACCTGTGCTATCAGTCAGGCGCCCACCAAATACGGTAGTGGCACGTGGTTGCGCGTCCATCGGCAGAGCAAAGCTGTATAGGTCCAAGTTACGGACAGTGCTATCCTCACTACGGGCATAATAGAGGTTTTTGGCCTTGCTATCGATCGTGAAGTAGTACTCATTGCCCCCACCATTAACCAAGGGGCCAATATTGCGAGGCTCCTGATAGCGCCCCCCACGGAGATAGGACTTGTAGATATCAAAGTTGCCAAAGTTGACAATATGGCCATCGCTGCTGAAGTACAATACGTTGTTCTCGCGGAACATAAAAGGGCTCGCCTCGTTTTTGCGGGTATTGATAACTGGTCCCATATTCTGAGCAATGCCCCAATCCGTTCCTTCAGAACGCACCGTAAACCAGATATCACTCATGCCAAAGCCACCTAGCCGGTTGCTAGCAAAGTAGAGGGTATCCTCAGTAGGGCTTAGCGCAGGTTGCGAGTCCCAGCCCTTGCCATTAACATTAGCGCCAAGGTTGGTGATATTGGTCCAGATCTTGCGGCGGGCATCCCAGTCGGCATAATAGATATCACAATTACCATAGCCCTCGGGCGCATCACATCGGGTGAAGTAGACGCGTTTGCCGTCCTTGCTCACGATGGCAGACCCTTCGTTATAGTTGCTATTGAGCTCTTTAATCGGCTCAGCATCCATCCAGTAGCCATACTTCTGGGTGCTGAAGAAAAGATCCTCGTTCACACGGCCATTATCAAGTCGGTTCCGTTTAGAGCTGAAAATCAGGGTGTCATCTGCAGCTGAAAGGGCTGGGCCGTAGTCCTCGGTTTTGCTATTGATGCCTTCACCCATGTTGATATAGACCTCACGCGGTGGCCGCAGGGTATCAATATGTTTGCGGTACTCGACCAAGTCATAATAAAACTTGAGCGACACATAGTTGTCAGCAAAACCCGCATTGAGCTTGTCATAATACCGACGAAGGGTATCAACCGTGCCTCGATGGTGCTTCAGGATTAGGCGATACATACTTTTGGCTTTTGACTCCTGCCCTAGCTTTTCATAAAGCTGGCCAAGGCGCCAAAGCATGCGTGTCTCGTTGTAGAAATTCTGGATACCAAAGCTGCCGACATACTGCTCCATAAGGGGCAGCATTTCGTAGAACTTACCTTCACGCTCCAGCTCCAAGATTTTCTTGAGCTTGGCAGGGTCCCGATAACTGAAGACCCTATTAAGGTTCGGGAACTGAAAGTGGAATGGTTCGTATGATGTGCGCTCCTTTACAACTTCGTCAAAGGATCTGACCACAAACTGCTTGTCTTCAGGAGATTGCGCCATGGCTACTCCCGTCAGGAGCAGACCCCATACCAATCCCCAGAAAAAGCGCAACTTGTGCAACACCATCAGTATTTTGCTGTCTGTAAACCCTAGGCTGCGGTCATTCGTCCGAAAACCTATCCTTTCTAACAGGGCAATATAGACCCAAAAGCAGGAAATAGCTCAATATTAGCAGATTAAATTGCGAAAAAGACAAAAAATGAGCTTATTTGCCTAGGTTCGAAGGCCAACTAATTAGCCCGAATTAGGTACCTAGCTGGCTGACTTTAGACCAAAATAGCTATCATTGGCCACCGATAGTTGGCACACTATCTTATACTTGACTTTCGTTCTGGGTACAATCCTATCAACGTCCATATCCTACTGATGACCCACCTCAAAAGCACCCTCTTGGTTTGTTTGTTCGCCCTGATAGCCCCTTTGGCCATGGCACAGTCCGAAAATCAGCTACCGATCGAGTTCAAATCAGGTGCCTATATCCTCAAGGATGCTAAAACTGGCCTGACAGATACCCTACCCTATCAAGTGGTACTGCCAGACAACTTCCAGCCAGGTAATACCTATCCACTGATGGTTTTGCTGCATGGGTCTGGCGAGCGAGGGATGGATAACCAAGCCCAGCTCAAGCACTTTTTGCCGCTGGTCAACAACGGTGCTGTGCGGCGCAAGTATCCTTTCATCTACGTGATACCGCAATGCCCAAGAGGCAAGTCTTGGTCCCACCTTGTTTTTGCACGCGACTCCGCCTCCTTCCAGATGCCCAAGCAACCAACCCGCCCCCTCCAGATGGTCAACGGGCTGGTGCAACAGCTCGGGCTGGTGTATAAACTTGACAGCAAACACCAATACATTAGCGGCCTGTCAATGGGTGGCTTTGGTACGCTTGAGTTTGTTGCCTTTTATCCAAAAGTTTTCAAGGCAGCACTGCCAGTTTGCGGCGGTGTCCATCCCGACCTATACAACAGGGTAGGCAAAACGCCTCTTTGGGTCTTCCATGGCGATGCGGACAAAGTGGTCAAAGTTGGGTTCAGCCGCCGCTTGGTAGATGCCCTGCGCGACCGTGGTGGCAAGGTCGTCTATACCGAGCTCCCGGGTGTACAACATGATAGCTGGGTGGCCGCCTATAGCAACCCGCTTTGGCTGGACTGGATGTGGGCGCAGTAGAAATAGTAGTTAGTTGATGGGTACTTGAATTCTGTAACCCCGCTAATATTTCCCACTATTTTTTGTTTTGCATTATACAGTCATTTGTCCTATGTTTACTAGCTCAATGCTCTATGTGTATCGACAGGGCATTGTGCTATGGATATGAGGTCATTACTTAGAAACAGTCAGGCGTTAACGAAAGGGATACTGATTGCACTTTTGGTATTGTATGGATCAATCAATGCCATTGCTGCCTACGACAGTGGCGGATCGATTACCTACACCCACATTTCCGGCCTGACCTATCGGGTGACCCTGATGCTGTATTATGATTGTGCAGGCATCAATATGGGTTCAATGAGCATTGACGTATCCGAAGGTCGATGTGGGAATGTGGTTCTGAGAACACCACTTGTCAGTCCTGCAAGGCTAGATACACAATCAAATAATCCACCGAGCTACCCAAGCCGATTTCTCTGCACCAGTGGAATTAATCCGCAGTATCCTGAAACCCGCACCAATTTTAGGATGGCAACTTACATCTGGACAGTCACCCTGCCTAGCCGTCGGGCGGATTGGTGTTTTGGTTATGCGAGTGGTGCAAGGGCCGATATTGGCAATTTGGGCAATGGAAGCAGCGGTAATTATTATTTAGAGGCTAGGCTCAATAATCTTGACGTCCAGAGTAATACTTCGGCCCAAATCAATACGGTCGATTATACTAACCCCTATATATGTGTAGACCAGCCTTATTTTCGGTCTTTTGCAGCTGTTGACCCTGATGGGGACTCCTTGGCCTATTCGATGATCGAACCGATGTTGACATGCTCAACTCGGACATCCTATGCCAACTATCCGGCCCGGTTTTACATTGATACCAACCAAGTACCCAATCTATTGGGTCAACTACCAGCCGGGACCTATTCGGCTACCAACCCGATCCAATCCTTTGATCTGATCCCGAATCCGACCCGTATCGTGAATACGTTTCGGCTTGATGGTTCAACAGGTGGATTTTCCTTCAGACCAAGGTTCTACACACCTGCAGCCAATCGTTTTGATGGCTTGAATCACTATGCAATGGCTGTCAAGGTACAAGAATTCCGACGCTTGGGTGCAGGGGCAGCAGTACTAGTTGGTGAAACCATGCAAGAGTTCTTTGTGATCGTGCGGGATTGCGGTGCTAACCGCCCACCTTTTCTTGATAACGCCAGAGCAACCAACCTCAATCCACTAGCTCGGGTATTAATGCCAGACTCGTCAACTATCGAGGTACGGGTGGCAGGGTGCAACAGCCAAACCATTTTAGTCCCATTCCGCGACCCCAATGTGGGAAGCAATGTATCGGTGCGTTATGACACTAGGCAGCGGCCAAGCTTTGTCAATAGCATCAGTATCGTGGGCCAGAACACGATTGGAGCACAGCTATCCCTGTCTCTCGGACCATTGACAGGCACTACTAAGGCTAACTTCGATCTGCCGATCAGGTTAACGGATGACAATATTCCGATGGTAGGCTTTCGATCTTTCCTTCTGCGTCTAAAGATTGATGGGGATAGCGCCGGTGCACAGATAACCGTCCTTGGCAACCAACTTACTACAACAAACATACCAGGCGCATTATACCAATGGTTCCTTAATGGGGCACCGATCCAAGGGGCTACAAGTCCAAGCCTAACATTTGGCCTAGACGGCAATTATAGAGTCAGGGTTACAGACCAAAATTGCGTCACTAGTGGATTCTATTCTGTAATAACCCAGCTCTCACCTGCCCAACTCCTCTCCCAAATCAGCCTCTACCCCAACCCAGCGATCCATCGCACCACCATCAAAGCCATCACAGATGTTTGGGCCAAGGTTCAATCAGTCGAAGTGGTTAACGCCCTTGGCCAAGTGATCTTGAGCATACCAGCACAAGATGCCGATGGCCAAATGACCTTGCCGGTAACTGGGCTCAAAAGTGGGCACTACTGGCTGCGCTTTGCTGGCCTAGGTATTGGTAAAGTGTTGGTGGTGGAGTAAATCTTGCCAGAAACAGGTAGTAAGGCCAAGGAGTAAAGTTTTGAGACCGCCTTCCAACTTTTGTTGTGTTAGG
>CANHWS010000187.1 GCA_947464365.1 Cytophagaceae bacterium
AAGGATGGCGGTAAAATGGTGCCATTATTGCGCCCTGGTCAAGACCTAGAGATTCGCGTCAGCCACTTTGGCTTTGCGGACCGCATTCAGGAGATCCATATCAAGGTCATCCATAGCCTCATACTCTGCATCGAGCAGATTGTCGGACAGCCTGCCTAAAGTTAGTAGGTAGATACAATCTGGCTACCAGCCCAATCCTAATACACGTGCACAAACCGACAAGGGCCTTCAGTTGATCAGCGTGCCTTCAGGAGGATGCCGTCGTAGTTCATCTGCCACTCTTGGTTGCGTTGCGCAAGCCAGCCATACTGATTGCGCGAAAGGTTCTGCATCGGGATGTAGGACCGAAGTTTAGTTTTCGGCAGTGTGTCATAGGCTAGCGCTATTTGAGGCCAAAACCCTTGTTTGTTCTGGAGGGTGGTCTCGTGTAATAGCACATAATCTGGTCTATCGGGTCCTGTCAGACAGGTGGGCAAGGGGGTTTCCTTGGTTTTGGTCAGCAAACTGGTTGTCGAGATAAGCAGGTGGGTACCCCCGTTCTTGATGATCGAAAAGTAGTAGCGTGCATCAGCAGCAACAGTCTGGCCCGGAGCGACACGGGTCCGAATCTCGTAGTCTGCCATAGCATAGTCCCTACCACCAAGGCTGCTCATAACCAGGATAATGGCACCGGCCGAAAAAGCAATATTGTTGCCGACCACACCCAGTACCCACGGCCTAGCTGCATACCAGCCAATCTGCTGGCCAATAAAGTCAGCCATAAATAGCAGCGAAAAGTAAATCAGAGGCAATGCAAAGGCCGAGTTGCCAGTCTGGGGCTGCACCAAAACAAAATAGGCACCTATAACTAAAATGCTGCTCGCGAGTGGGGCCGACAAGCTTAACCCATGCCGCACGATCCAGAGCACGACAATGATTACACCTGCAAGGACGATGGCATAGTGCCAAGGATAGATATACCACCATTGGTGTTCGGAGGCTGTCGGGAGGGTATAATTCACGACCGGAATGCGCCAGCCCATTAGGGCCGTCCACCAACTAGCTAAAGTGCCACCAGACCATACTACATATAACCAAACTGGCATCAACATGCCAAGCACAAACAAGAAAGCGCCAATTTTGGCCTGCCAACCGGTGTGCCTTATCCCTTTAAATACCAGCCAGGCCGCTAACACCAGCCCAATCCAGAACATGGGCATAATTGTCAGGGTAGCAAGGCCCAAAAGCAACCCGCTGATGCCATAGTGACCATAGCCTGGCACTGCCCTTCGGGTCAGGACGGCAAGGCCCAGCAAGACGAGTAACAAGGCCACGGTATCAGCTTGGCCATTGTGCAGTAGTAAGGCATAACCTGGCTCGAAACACAGCAACAACAATAGCAGGTCGGCATAGAGCTTACGCATCCCTGCCCAATGTGCCATCAGGTAGATCAGGGGGAGGCAGAGCAAACCCGCTAAAAGCCCAGCGATCCGGTAGCGGAATATGCTAGGGAAGGACCCGTGGGTGAACCAACCTGTGACCTTAAAAAAAACAGGAGTGTAGGTAAAGTCCGGCCTTGCAACATCGAGGCAAGCCTTCAGGTCCACCTGGCCGTAGAGGTGGCTTGCATACACCACCTCTGCTGTCCGCGGCAGCGGACTATAGGCCACCGTCAGGACATGAAAGAGCCCAACAAACAATATTAGCATCCAGAGCAAGGCAGAGCGCATGGCGGTAAATGTAAGAGCCGTTTGGCTGGATACAATACGGCTGGTTTTCTTACTCCACAAAGATCTGCCCTATTTTCCCTATTTGTAAACGGTAGCACAGCTGTGGATTTGGCCTAGCTAGGACTGTTAATTGTGGCCTAGGCATGCCCCTGTTGCATTATGCCAGTTTGTATCTTGTTTTTTTCCGACATGCCAATTTTATCGTTAATTTCGTCAAAGCTGGTCCTAATGGTCTTCAAGCGATATTGGTTGCAAGATTGTTGACGATTTTTGCGGTTTTCTTACATATGATATTCGTAATCTTGCACCTAATACGGACTTTGTGCACGAAACTACTCTATCTTGACGCGTTAAAGCTGCCGTTTGGTCTGCCAATCACGCATTATTAACCCCATATTTCGTTCAACCTGCATCCTTAGTGTTTACCCATCTGGATACGCTACGACTGATATTGATCCCTATCCTTAGGCCACTGCTACTGACAATTGTATTGTCTTTAGGGCTTTGCTATGGTGTCGATGCACAGTTATACAAACTCCGCGATACCAGTTACCTAAAGCAAGCCATCAAAGACCCCAAAGTCAGCGATAAGGTCTGGACCCAGTACCTTGAGGCGGCCATGATTGCTCGCGAGGCATCCATACCGAACTACCTCAACTTCTTCGAAGATGGCATGTCCATTGCCCGTCAGAATAATAGGCTGAAGCACTACTACAGGCTGCTTGGCATGCGGGCAGCCATTTATCACAGTTTTGGTGATGACAAGTCAGCCGCCAAGATCCTGACTCAGGTGCTGGACTATGCCAGCACAAACCATGACGACACAACCATGGTCTATTACCTAGTAGTCAAAGCCCGTGTCGTTGCCCGAACAGAGACCTACACCCAAGGTGTGCATCTCGCCCTTGAGGCCCTTACATTATCTCAAAAGCTTCGACTCCATAAGCTCGAGATCTGGAGCTCAATGCTGTATGCCCATCTTTTCGGCTACGGGGGCACCTACCACACCACACTTAACCTTTACTACAAGGCTCGTCAGCTAGCCATTCTCCATAAGGACACCCTCGCCTTGGCCTTTGTGAACAACAACATGGCCAACATCCATAACAATGCACAGCAATACGATAGTGCGTTGGCATGTCTGAAGGTCACTTTTGCGATTGCGGATAAATATAAGATTGAAGAAATGGCATTTGTGTCCCAGATGACCATGTCCGAGATCTACTTTAACCAAGGCAATAACGAGGAGTGCCTCCGGATTGCCGAGAAAGTTACACACAGGGAGGACATCGAAAAATTGGCAGTGCCCTTGGTCGATATCTGGATTTTACAGATCAAGGCATCGCTCAAGCTAAAACGATATCATGATGTTGAGCTGCTTTGCCGCAAGGCCTTGGTGGAATTCGAGGCCCAGAACCGGCGGATCGAGGCCAACCAACTTTGGGGATGGCTTGCTGAGGCCTTAGTCAAGACAGGCAAAATGAAGGAGGCTTCGGTAGCACTGGACTCGTTTTTCCTGCTAGGCAACATTTATCATAGCGACAAACAGGCCCGTGTAGCAAACGAGCTCGAGCTTAAATACCGCGATAAAGAAAACGCCCTTAAAATTGCCAACCTCGAGGCCAGTAGCCGCAGCCAAGCCAATATCACCTACCTATTAGTTGCCGTGTTGGTGTTGGCCGTTGGTCTGATCCTGATTGGTGGCATCCTGACATTCAAGCTCAATAAACGGCGCCAGCTCGAACAGGCCCAACGTGACGTCATCGAGGCCCAAAATGTCCAGCTCGCTAGCCTAAATAACAGCAAGGACCGGATCATGGGCATCATCGCACATGATCTGCGTGGGCCTATCGGGACGCTAGACCATGTTGCAGACATGGGCCAGGGCCTCATCGAAGCGGAGGACTATAGCACCCTCAAGGATATTTTCCGCCATCTTAAAAATACCACCCTGTCGCTCAATGACCTACTAGGCAACTTGCTTGATTGGGCCGTAAGCCAGGAAGGCAACCTATCAGTCCGTCCTGGTGAAATTCAAATTGCTGAGGTCTGGCAAAAGGTGGAAGGCTTGTATCAAGATATGGCCTCCACAAAAAACATCTCGATCGCAACCAACGTGGCAGATGGCGTTGTAGTCCATGCCGACTACAATAGCCTGTTCACGATCCTGCGCAACTTGCTTAATAATGCGCTCAAGTTCTCAACAACTGGTGGGACAATCGTCCTATCAGCAATGCAGGAGCCCGCTAACATTACTGTCATTTCAATCAAGGACACTGGCAAGGGAATGACCTCCGCTCAGCTTGACCGATTAAGGGTAGCAGATCGAGCTCAACATACAAGAGGCACTGCAGGAGAGAAGGGCGCTGGCCTCGGTATGCTAATCGTTAAAGAACTTTTGGCGCTCAACAAGGGCCGGATCATTATTAGCTCGGGTATCGATCTTGGTACCACGGTCAAGATCTATTTGCCTACCACGGGGCTGCCTACAGGGCCTTCGACCGTGCAGCTATCTGGCGCGCCGTCCACTAGCTCGATTATCGTGACCAATTACCTTGAGCCTGCTAAGGGCTAGTGATTTTTTTTTGGGGGGGGGTACATCTTGCTGTTTTGCATGATGTCAAAACGCAGTTTAGCCGAAATCAGACACAGAATGCGGAAGCTGACTTCCTGAGTATTGCCTTTTTTCTGGAGCCATTCTGATTTATTTTAACATGCATCGCACCCTTTGGAATTAGCCTGAGTTGGCGCAGCAGCATCTTTTTCGAATCCGATATCAAAAACGATCATGTCCGCCTTGCTTTCGCTTATCCTGACGCAGTCATCCAGACCCAATCGGCTTTGGGGGAATCTGGGGGGGGTGGAGTACGTCTGGGCTAAGTCGCCATTCCGGGTCCTGCTTCCTTTGCTGGTCATGGTGCTAGCAAGCGGGGGTGCCAAAGCCCGAATCGATCAGTTTGCACCAGGCGACTCTGTTAGGATCAAGGCGGCTATCCAGTCCCCAAATGCGAGCGCCAAGGCCTGGGTTGTCTATCACAACTATTGCCATGCCATGCGGGATGTCGAGCTGCCGACGTATGAGGGTTTCATCGATCGTGGTCTGGCCCTAGCCAAGGCGCAAGGACGCCTCAAACCCTATCATCGGCTAATGACCCTCCAGATGTTGGACCATTTCAGGTACGGGCGTGACTCCCTCGCTCAGGCCAACCTCAAGGTCCTGCTGTCATTTGCTGACATCCAGAAAGATGATACCCTTAGGGCTATGTGCCTCATTACCAAAGGCGCGATCTTGGCCCGCAGTACCTCCTATACCGAAGGGCTTAAATACATTCTCGAGGGCCTAACCTTGTCCCAAAAGTTGCACCTTGAGCGGCTCGAGCTCATTTACCGAGCGGCCCGTGCGCTAATCTATGGATATGGTGGTACTTACAAAGCCACCCTTGCCCTTTATTATGAGGCTGTTTCATTTGGCAAACGTATTGGCGACACCATGAATGTGGCCCACCTCTACAACAACATCGCCAATATCCATAGCAATGCCAAAGCCTATGATAGCGCTATCTATAACCTCAACCTTGCCATCAAGGATGCGAAACGATATCAGGCTCCCCACTTCCTCTATACCTGCCAAGTAAGCCTTGCCGAAACCTACAAGAGCGCTGGCATGCATGACAAAGCCCTTGAACTCTGTCGCCAAATTGAAAACTCTTCACCCAGTAAGTCTGGCAAAATTGATGCTGAGGTCTGGCTCGTCATGCTCGAGAGCCTAACGAAACTCAAACGGTACGAAGAAGCCTCAAGAATGGGGCTCAAAATCATCCAGGAGTACCGCAAGCTGGGCTGGAAATCTGACCTGAACCACATCTGGGGGCAATACGCGATGGCGTTGCTCAATAGTGGACACCACGAAATGGCTGCGGTTGCACTAGACTCTCATTTCTACTATGGTGGTCAGTTTCATGACGACAAACTCACCCAGCAACTTAATGAAATCCAGAGCCAGTACACCAACCGTGAACGAGCCCTCACGATAGCCAAGCTAGAGACTGACAAGGCAAACCAGGCTAAGGTGACATATCTATTGTTGGTGGTGCTAGCACTAGTAATCGTGATCTTGATCATTTCCATTTTCACGACCCGCAAACTCAGCAAACGCCGTCAAGAACTCCAGATCAAAACCGAAATCATCGAGGCCCAGAACCAACAGCTAGCCGCCATCAATAACAGTAAGGACCGCATCATGGGCATTATAGCGCATGATCTCCGAGGGCCACTCGGCACGCTTGCATCCGTCAGCACCATGGGTAAAGCGCTAGTCGAGAGTCATGACTATGACATGCTAAAGCAGCTTTTCGGCCACCTCAGTAATACTACCCAGTCCGTTAATGACCTGCTCAACAACCTGCTGAGTTGGGCTGTTAGCCAAAAGGGAAATCTCTCAGTCCAGCCCGAGCAGCTAATTGTTTTGCAGGTATGGCAGAAGGTTGAGCAGCTCTTTGCCGATCAAGCCGACCGCAAAGGCATTATGCTTAAGTCCCAGATAGAACCTGATGCCACGGTCTGGGCAGACTATAACAGTTTGTTCACCATCCTCCGGAACGTAGTTGGCAACGCGCTGAAGTTCACCCCTATGGGCGGCGAGATCCAGATCATTTCTTACAATGGGGCAGATAGACTAGGTACCACCATCATCAGTGTGCAGGACAATGGTCGGGGCATGACCCAAGAGCAACTACAGGCCCTTAACAACACCACTGGCGTCAAGTTTTCCGTCGGCACCGCAGGCGAAAAGGGTGCCGGCCTCGGTATCTTGATCATCAAGGAACTATTGGCCCTTAATGGCGGTAGCATCCTAGTTGAGAGTGGGCCCAAGGTTGGGACCCGTATACAGGTAACGTTGCCAGCGGCACAGGTAGGCAATGCAACCAATCCTGACTTGGTTGGTAAGCTGGAAGTGCTATATGTGGGCGAGTAAAGTTAAATCCTATTAGATACGCACATACATGCTCTATTAGGACAAGCACATATATTTCTGTTTGAATTAGCGTTTTAGAAAATAGAGTCATAAGCGTCATGGAATTGGTTTGTAAAACCAACCCAGAAACTAGGCTATTGCCAAATGCAGTGCGCGGTATATGTGTATGCTGCCAATTCCATCTATGCGTGCGGACCTAAACAAGACAATTA
>CANHWS010000188.1 GCA_947464365.1 Cytophagaceae bacterium
CAGGTGCTCTATGCCTTGCCAGATGACACCATCGTGCTAAGCGGGCATGGCCCTGAGACAACGATTGGGCACGAAAAGAGGCATAATCCATACGTCCCAGCATAATTCTGGCACGTATGGATCACACTCCGCATTCTAATCAATTAAAGGCCAAAACCAATTGCAGCACCTAAGACGAAGTTATTGATGCTGTGGATGGATTCATAAACTTTGGGGGCGCTGCCCTGTATATTGTCTGTACGCCGATAATAGATATTAACGACTTGATTTTCGTATCCAATCTTGCCTAGGAGGTAAACACGGTTGGTGATGAATGATTTGATCCTGACGTTAAGGCTGTAAGAGAAACTATTAAAGTAGTTGTCTTGGCGTGCCACTTCATACCTTTCGATGTAATGTGTCGAAGATCCTACAGGACTGCCGGTCGCAATCTGGTCAACATAAGTGAGCTCGAACTCCGGCACCCGGACAGAGCCTAGGCCAAAGCCTGCATGAAACATAAGGTCAGATTTTCGGGTCAGATTCAGGAAGTAAACCGGGCCACCAGAGATAAATGTACTGTTATTTCCGCTAGAATAAGACACGTTATTCAGCTGGCCAGATATGGGTATTCCATTGTTGCCGTCGGGCAATGGGAGCGGACTACGGTAGTCCGAATTGGCCAAATTTTCGGGATTGACACCGTTGGTGGTAGTTACGAAATTGGCGGTTGCACCCCAGTTTTTGCTGAATCTGGCGATGATTCCAAACTCAAAAAAGCCACCTAAACCTGCGAATAATGAGCCCCCATCTTGGTAAAAGTTACCGCCCTTGCTGCCGCCAAAATTGCCAAACGGATGGCCGTCACCACCAGCAGTTGTCGTCCCTCCGCCGATGGTGTAGATCACCTCTTTGAACAATGGTTCGCGGTCTTCGGGGATCATGACTAGCTCCTTTGTGTAATAATGCCTGTATGACCGGGCGCTGTCAGCTTTCGTTTTCGGTGGTTCTAGTTTTGATTGTGTAGCGACTTTGGGTTTAGTTTCCGCCTTAGAGGTGTTTTGTGTGGCTGGTGCCACCTCATTGCTTGGCGTAATGGTTGGGCTGGCTACAGCTGGCTCAGCTTTTACAAATGGCTTTTTGTTGTAGAATGTAGTGTCAGGGTCGCCATTAATCTTGATCCAATCGAGCTGGCTTAGCTTTAGCCTATAGATAGGCCCAGACAGATTGGTGTAAGTATGATAAATCACTTCGTCTGAGGAGATTTCATTGACTTTGACTTCCAGAACTGGTCCGTTGGTTTTCTTTAGTTTGTCCTGAGCAAGGGACGAAAAACCGGATCCGGTTAGGATGGTCACTATAAGGATCAATCTGGAATATGCCTTCAGTTGTGCGTAGTTCATGATACGGGTGCCAGTGGTTATGGATAGAATTGGGGCAGAGCAAGGATTAGAAATAGAGCCCAAAGCCAAAGGAAAGATTGATTTGAGAGATACCCTTGTCGATGGTACCTGAGCGCACGACCCGATTGCCTGGGTCATTGATGGTGAGGTTGAACTTGGGGTTGGAATAATAGTATGATGCCTCGCCAGACAAATACCAGCCATTTTGATTCGGGATCATGAGCTGAAAATTTGCCCCAAGTCTATAACAGGTAGAATTTGCACCCGTTGAGGAGATAAGTGATCGGCCAGAACTGCTGCCACCTCTGTATGGAGAGTTGTTGCGCTCCAATGACATATAATGATGTACATAGCCAACGGTGGCAAAAACGTTGATATTCATCAGGCGGTGTTCGAACACACGGTAGGCAGGCCCAGCTGATGCGTGGGCAATAAAAATTCTACCTTCGTAAGTTGATGGTGGGTATCCAAACGGATCAGTTGAACTTGGTGTGATGTTAGGCGAAAATGTCGGGCCACTAAGGCCACCAGTCAATAGGAGTTGCCAACGTTTATGGACTTTGGTGCGCAGATTGAATATGCCGGTATATGCATTAGATAGGCTAAGATCTGAGGATTTGAGTAGATCCTCATTGAGCTCACTATTGGTCCAGAATGGCAGGGATGTCCCAACGGAAATATCCATTGAGTTTTCTAGGCGTTTCCAGCCGTCGTGCTCTTCTGATGCGAGTGGCGTATAGATGGCATTGTAGGCCATGTGTTTGCTCGTGAGGGGCGCCTCGGCAGGGAGGTAGTTAGTGTTACCGTTATTTAGGGCGCCACTTCCTATCCTGTTGCTAGTTCCGTAATACCCACTTGCTGAATAGAAGTTTGCGTAAGACGAGATCGCTTGGTACATATCTGGCGGCAAGACCTTGCGCGCTGTTGGGCCACGCAAGCCTCGGATGTTATTGAAATTAGCCCAATATAAGCCTTGGCCATACTGGGGTGCCTTCTCGATCTGGATGCTGTTAGAGGAGAGTGAAACAACGTTACAGAGCCAGACAACCCCGTTCTCGAATACGATCGTGTCCTGAAAGGATCCGGTTGTTTGTGCCTGGGTCCTGACTGAGGCAAGCAAGCCTCCAATAATCAGGATACTACCGATAAGGATTTTGTGTAAAAGTGTCATAAAGGATGGATGACGACTGGAGGTATAAATTATGGTATCTTGACTAGAGGACTGCTAATTCAAGTCAGTTTGGCTCAGGTACTAGGAAACGAACAAAGCAAACCAAGCGACTTGATCTAAGTGAATCTGATGCCAAAGTAGGGAATAAATCTGTCCATAAGGCGATTAGTGCAAAAAGTTTTGGAGCTACAATATTGGCGCTATCTAATCGTTTCTGATTATTCGTTTCTTTTAGCCACAGGGTTGGTAATTTAGCTGATAGCTATTAAAGCCCCAAACCAATGGCAGCGCCAAAAACCAAGTTGTTATAGTTATGATAGGCAGAGTAGGTGGTTGTTCTGCCGCCACCAAAGACATTATCAGTACGTTGAAACGTGACATTGGTGACTTGGCCATCATAACCAATTTTGCCAATGACATAAACCCCAGACCTGATATAGGTTTTGACCCTGATGCCAAGGCTGTAGGCCACCCCTAGGATGTTGCTATTGATGGGCTGATAGACCTCAGTATAGGGTCGTGCTGGCGTGAAAGTCTGCGCATTGCCACTAATTTTATCCTGATAGGCGAGCCTGAAGTTGGGCATAAAAATAGATCCCAATCCTAGCCCCGAATGCACTACAAGATCTGTCCGGCGGCTGAGTGTTTGATAAAAAGTTGGCCCTCCTGTAATAAACATATTCATGAAGTTACTGGAGACTTCGACAGTAGTTAAATTCTTGTTTAGTGGTCCACCAGCCGAGTTAGGTGGTAGGGCTATAGGTGAGGAGTAGTCTGAGTTCATCATGCTTTGCCCATCGAACCAATTAGTCGCATAGACATAGTTAATAAATCCGCCCCATCGTTTGCTGAAACGAGCTAGTGCGCCGAACTCGAAGTAGCCTCCTTGAGTAGCAAATAGGGTACCGCCTTTCTGATAAAAGTTGCCATTTTTACCAATGCCAAAATCCCCAAATGGATGCCCATTGCCTTGTGCCCAGTTGGCCCCACCGCCAACCGTGATGATTAGCTCTTTCAGCTTGGGTTGTTTGTCTGTAGGTAGCATCACTAGGTCATTGGTGAAAATGTTGCGGTAGGCCAAGGCAGAGTCTGCTGCTGTTTTGGCAATAGGTATTTGTTTAGGTTGCCCTTGCTCCGTTGTGTCAACCTCATAAAGTTTATCATCAGGGATTACTTGATCATCGCCCAGTCTCACTGGGAAAAGGACCCTAAGCTTATCATGTGTATAGCGAATGGTGTCTGGCTCCCCATCTACCTTAATCCAGTCAACCAGCTTGAGCCTGAGTTTATAGACTGGGCCAGCAGGATTGATATAGGTTTGATAGGTCACCTCCTCGGGCTCTATCTTAAGTATCTTGACCTTGATTAAGTTGCCGTCTGATTTTTTGATTTGGTCCTGGGCATGCACCTGTAGGGTCAATGCCACAAGACATACCACAAGTGTCCAGAAGGGTAGTTTGATATTGTTCATTTCAGAATGTGGGTTGGTAGTTAGCTATGGATATTATGCCATCAAATAGATATTAGAACAGAAAGCCAACACCAATCGAACAGTTCAGGATGGTCATGTATTTGGTAAACCTCTCGTTGCGTTCGTTAACGTTGCCAGGGTCACGCAGGGTGACAGCAAACTCAGGTGCGGCATAGTACATATTAGCATTGGCCGCAAAATACCAGCCCTTAGATTGCGGGATCATGATCTGGAGATTGGCACCTAGGGTATAGCATGGGGCATTGGCACCAGCCCTAGAGACAACATCCTTTACTGAACTTCTTGGGTCGGATCCTCTCCGCTCGATCCGGAATAAATTGTGGACAAAGCCAACAGTACCGTAAAGGTTCAGGATGGTGCCAGGGCGATTGATTGCCCGGTATGATGGCCCCACGGAGGCATAGGTCATAAACAACGCACCATTGTATAGTCTGTTTTGGCTATAGGATAAGTTCGACTGAATGTTGGTCGCGAATTGGTGCTCGACCAAGCCGCCCATGACTAATACCTGCCAATGGTCGCTGATGCTACTCCGGTACTGAAGTTGCGCCGCAATGGTTGGGTTTGTTTCGAAGTCGCTTGTTTCAAGAAAGTCTTTTTTTTGTGCTTGGCCTAGCCCAAGTGGAATCGAGATCCCGCCTAAAAAGTCGATGCTATTTTCTCGTTTTTGCCAAGCCTTTAGCTCTACATTGGCCTCAGCGGTGTAGTTGGCACGGTAGGGGAAGTACCTGTTAGAGAAGGGGGACTTCATGGGCATATAGTTAACCGTGTCTGATTTCGAGAACCTAAACTTACGAGCACCAAGTTTTGTGATGGGTCGGTTTCCGAGTTCATAACTGTTGATGGCTTCGTAAATGCCAATGGGTAAGCGCTTATAGGCCTTGGGTCCGCGTAGTCCCCGCAGGTCGTTGAGGTTGGCATCAAAACGGCCGCCACCATGTTCGGGCGATCTGTTGATGGTCACGATATTGGTTTTGTAGGCAAGCACCTGGCATTTCCAGACCCTGCCATCAGCATAATAGATCGTATCCTTGTAATTCTCAAGGTCTTGGCCAGACGCTGTTGACGCCAAGGTTAACAGCATCATGAAAATGAGGACAAAACCAACGGATTTTGGTTGGCCTAATCGTGGGATAAACATAGATCTTGTGAGGCTGGTTCGGGTTGTGAAGGCTAGTAGTATTATGCTATAAAGGCAAAGGATAGGCGTAATAGCTGACACTTAGGGCAAACAGATGCCAATATATGGCAGTTAAAGGTCTATGCAAAACCAATAGATATGATTTGTAATATATCGAGGTAATTGTTGCTGCTTCGGTTCTTAGCCTCCCGAGTTAGTTGCACGTGCAACCAGTTTGTTTTGTTATCTTATCCAGATACCTCAACTGACCTAGCCCTAGCAATAGTATTGCGGACGCATCTCATCGTTATCTTTGTAACCGATGCGTAATCTAAAGTCCAAACCATCCCGCCCAGGCACCAAGTCCAAAACAAACCAGGCAATCAAACCATTGCCTGCCATGTCTGCCTTTGGTGGCATCTCGACGTTGGACAAGGATGCCCTTCCATCTCAGTCGGCGTACTTGCCCTTGGGGGACTACCTCGAAAAACTGGATGTGCCTGAGCCAATTTCGGATGAAGACCTTTGGGCCCTAATCAAGAAGGGTTCAGCCGACCAAAAGACGATGCCCATCATGGCCAAGTACTTCCAGCGAGATATGATTGCCATGGTCTATGAGCTTCAGTCTGACACCTTGCCACTGACAAGGTTGTACGGACTTGCAACGGTTGGCTTGGTCCAGGCTTCGATGTTTGCGAAGGACCTAGAAGAATTTCGGGCCTTTTTTCTCGATTTTGGCCGCAAAACCATCAATATGTACATAGACGCACGCCGAAACGAAGGTCTTAGTACCTAAGTACCAAATGTTGATCTCGAAACTTGGGTATTTAGGCAGGTTTAGGGGCTATCAAATACATGTATCTACCTGACAGCCTGTCTTTTCTGGAACGCAAGTTGCAATAAGTCAACCTGTCTGCAAAGGCACAACCAGCGGTCGAAACACAACCAGTACGGAACTGAAAAGCACCATGAGCCATCTTTAGGTGGTACATTTTGTCATTATGTCCGACTTCGTGCTTGACAATGGCAGTATTATCTGCTAACTTTGCAGTTTTGCAAAAGCGCCCACCTATTTGCCGCACTATGCTGTGCCGGCTGATATCTGGGCAATCCCCCCGCGAAAGCCTCCCTGGCCAATGAGACAGCTAAAGATCAGCAAACAGATTACCAACCGTGAAAGTCAGTCGCTAGACAAGTACTTACAAGAGATCGGGAAGGTGGACTTGCTAACACCAGAAGAGGAAGTTGACCTAGCAAAACGCATCCGGGAAGGGGACCAATTGGCCCTTGAGAAGCTCACGAAAGCCAACTTGCGCTTTGTGGTCTCTGTTGCAAAACAATACCAAAACCAAGGTCTCAGCCTCGGTGACTTGATCAATGAGGGTAACCTTGGCTTGATCAAGGCTGCACAGCGCTTTGACGAAACCCGCGGTTTTAAATTTATCTCTTACGCCGTTTGGTGGATCCGTCAGTCGATCCTGCAGGCTTTGGCTGAGCAGAGCCGTATTGTTCGCCTTCCGCTTAATAGGGTAGGGTCGTTGAACAAAATCAGCAAAACGTTTAGTGAACTTGAGCAACGCTTTGAGCGTGAGCCAAGCCCAGACGAGCTAGCTGAAGAGCTGGACCTCAACACTGCTGAGGTAGTTGATACGCTCAAGATCAGTGG
>CANHWS010000189.1 GCA_947464365.1 Cytophagaceae bacterium
CCTGTTACATGGGTTGGTGTTAAAGGCCAACGCAAAGACGATGGCACTGCCCGCCTTACCTGGACAGTCGCCAGCCAAGTTTCTAACCGTGGTTTTGTCGTACAGCGCAGCAACGATGGCATCCGCTTTGACAGCATTGGCTTCGTCAACGGTGATGTGAACAACGCCAGCCTTGCTAACTTCAGCTTTGATGATGATTTCAGCCGTGCTGCCTACTACCGCCTAATGCAAGTCGATCTTGATGGCACAACCTCACTCAGCTCAGCCGTCCTGATCAATGCAGAGGTAACCAACCAACCACTGTCTGTCTATCCGAACCCTGCTAGCCGCGAGCTTTACATCATGGGCCTGCAAGACGAAGCCACGGTTCAACTCTATGGTGCTAATGGCCAGCTACAACTCACCCAAACCGTCTTTGGCCAAGCTGCTATCGATCTTTCTAACCTCCCTGTAGGTGTGTATATGTATCGCATCCAGACCGCCAATGGCCAACAGTCAGGCCGTGTGGTGAAACAATAGAGGTAGGGTATGAAATGGTACTGTGAGCGGATGAATTTTTTTCCATAAATATTTGGATGGCTTACATTGACCACCTAAATTTGTTATGAGAGCTAAAAACAACTCACCGACTCTATGGAAAACTACCGTCTTTTAGATTACTACCACTCATTTGCAATACTGGAGGCATGGAATCATGTCCGAGAAAGTGCAAAAGATGACATGTCAGATATTGACCTAATGCAATTTTGCATAGATCGATTGAACACCTACAGGGCTTTCGGTGTCTCCCCTGAGGCTCCGATTTCGAATCCTGGCCTAGAAGTCTTCAACCAAGGAAGCAAGTTTATTTTTGATCCATCTCAAACATGGGATGTAGGTACCTACTTTACTGATACAGTAGGCACAAAATTAAGCAATGCTGATTTCGTGACTGAACCTGAGGTGACTGCAATCACTACCTTGTTCGAGGTATTACAATCTCAAGCCAGTGACGTCTCCTTCGACTTCAAGGATATCTACTCCGACGCACTTAGCAACCTATTGGGAAGTTTGGAAACTGCTGAGGTCCCTGTCAACTCCATTGGTTACTACACCTATGGTATTGGAAAAAGCACCTTGGAGTTATACTGTTCTTCCAAACCACCTTTTGACAGTCAAGTTCCTATTCCTCCACTCTTTGTACCTGCAGTCGTTGTTAGCGACTTAATTTGGGGAATTGCGGGGGCTGTCTCATCTGCTGTCGCTGATGATATGGATGACAAACCAATCAACTGGAGGAAAGCTGGCGTTCTAGGGCTGATAGGTGCTGTTGCTGGATCTGCTGCACCAATTCTTCGGTTGGCGAGACTTATAAAACCACCTCGCATTTTCTAGGAATGATCACTACAAATCATATTTTAGTTGTAGTTACTTTTGTCTTGTTTATCTTGACTGAGTATCGACCTAATTTGCGTTACAATATAATTATTACCGCCCTACAAGTATTAGCTCTAACATCCTTAGTGGCTAACGCATTTAATCGTGCATTTCTGCTAGATTCAACCTTATCGAATGGATTGAATTTAGTTTTGTTTTTAATTACTGGCTTTTTGATCCGTTACCTGCGTAGGCAATAACGCTACATGCAGCCCGAAAAGGCGAATAATAGCTGTTTTTTTTGGTAGAGCAAGATATCCGAAAGATATCTTGCTCTACTTATTTTATTAACATTATAAAAAAACGATTTCAATAAAATAGCATCCATCATCATTGTATGAATATGACCACATTCGTAGAGCAAGACAAAACTTCAGGCACATAGTCCCTAATGGCGGTAAAATACCCACTAATCTTTTCTATCCGAACTCAGATTCCAGAAAGATGATTTAACGGATTTTTGGGATGGGTTTGTAAATCCGCTCCAGTTGGCTACCTGCTGCCAACTTGCGCATGAGTACACACGAATCCCATCAATCCGTCCAATCCGACGAATCCGGGTTCAGACAAACACACACGAATCCTTTTCTGTCTGAACTCGGATTCCAGAAATAAGATTTAACGGATTCTTGGGATGGGTTTGTAAAGCCGCCCCAGAAGGCTACCTGTTGCCAACTTGCGCATGAGTACACACGAATCCCATCAATCCGTCCAATCCGACGAATCCGGGTTCAGACAAACACCTCAAACCAGACCCAAAGCCGCCCCACGGCAAACTTTCGTTATACTTGCCAGCTGATTGACACCCAATCTGCCAAGCCTTACGCCACCAAGCCCACGATGCCGACCTACCAAGACCTCTACCAAACAACCTGGCATGCGGACTACCCATTAGCCGAAACGACTGTCTTGGTCACCGGAGGTGCTGGTTTCATCGGTCACCATATCGTTACCTATCTGCTGATCCATGGTGCCAAGGTCCGGGTCCTAGACAACTTTGTGACGGGCCACCAACACAACTTGTCGCCCCTACTCCAAAATCCTGCCTATGCCAATCGCCTAGAGGTCATAGAGGGTGACATCCGTAACCTAGCAGATTGCCAAAAGGCTTGCCTTGGGGCAGATGTTGTACTCCACCAAGCGGCTTTGGGCTCCGTGCCCCGCTCTTTGCAAGACCCGATCACCACCAATGAAGTCAACATCGGGGGCTTCCTGAATATGTTGGTCGCTGCCCGCGATGCCAAGGTCCGCCGCTTCGTTTATGCCGCCAGCAGCTCCACCTATGGCGATTCGGTGGGCCTACCTAAGGTGGAAGATGTGATCGGCAGACCCTTGTCGCCATACGCCGTCACCAAATATGTCAATGAGCTCTATGCCGATGTCTTTGCCCGCACCTTCGGCCTTCCGGTGATCGGCTTGCGGTATTTCAACGTCTTCGGCCCAGGGCAAGACCCTAATGGACCTTATGCCGCTGTGATCCCCAAGTTTTTAGCAGCTTTTAAGGCCCACCAAGCCCCCCACATCAATGGAGATGGCACCGTAAGCCGAGATTTTACCTTTGCGGCCAATGCAGTTCAGGCCAACATTAAGGCCATGATCGTCTCGGCCCCTGAGGCCCTCAACCAAGTTTATAACGTAGCGCTTGGGGCCCGCACCTCCCTCAATGAGCTGGCTAGCACCTTGCAGAATCTGACAGGTGCCCCGCTGCCCGCCACCCATGGCCCTGACCGTATAGGTGACATTGCCCACTCGCAAGCTGACATCAGCAAGGCCCAACAACTGCTTGGCTATGCCCCTACCATCACCGTACCCGAGGGGTTGAAGGTGCTGGTAAGTTGGGGGTAGGGTGATTTTTTGCTATCTAGCAGCATGATCTCTCCGATTACTGGCAAACCATCTAGCAAAATCCTAACAACTTATTCAGTCGAGGAAATTACAAAGCTGTATCAAGATCGCCTCCAGATTGATGTCAAACGATTCTTTAAGGACATTAGCGAGATCAAGGTATACGAATGTGTTGATACAGGCCTAGCCTATTATTGGCCACGTAATGTTGACGGGGATGGCAAGTTCTACGAAGAGCTCGAGCGGTTTGATTGGTATTACATGCCTTCTAAATGGGAGCATATCCAGACCTTAGCCTTGATCAAACCAGGGATGAAGGTGCTAGAAATAGGGTGTGCCGAAGGTTCATTCCTAGAAGTGGTAAATCAAAAAGGGGCCACTTCAGTCGGGCTAGAGCTGAACGAAAAGGCAACTAAAATCTGCCAAGAGAAAGGGCTTGAGGCCCATTGCGCCTTCGTAGAGGGCTATGCAGACCAACATCCGGGGACATTTGATCTCGTTTGTAGTTTCCAAGTGGTAGAGCACATTGCCAACATAACCTCTTTTATCAATGCTAGTAGCAAGTTGCTCAAACCGGGGGGTCTAATGGTGATTGCAGTCCCAAACAATGATAGTTTCTTGGGGTATGATCGGTATAATGTGCTCAACCTGCCACCACACCATACCAACCGGTGGAACGATCAGAGCCTCCGAAACATTGCCCCATATTTTGACCTAACTTGGGTCGGGAATGAACTTGAAACAGTCCAACCACATCATGCGGACTACCTTGCACGTGTTATCAAAAATAGTGCGGCCAAGCAAATGGGTATCTGGCCCAAACTTGTTTTTAAGCTATTTGGTGGCGTTATGAAGAAATATCTAGCCGACCACTTGACTATGTTCAAAGGCTTTACTATATTAGCTAAGTATAAGAAACAGTCAACTAACTGACTAACCCTCAAAGGCGAATCAGTCTAGGGGATATCTCCTGCTATGCACTCGAACATTCGCCTACTTCTGGCCCTTCTGGCAGTTATTCTGCCATTTTTTGCCCGTGCCCAATGTGGCACAATCGTAGCTGTTCGAGACACCATTTGCGAAGGCGAAGTTGCGGTTTTCAGGGCAACAGGGTCGTTAAATGGAAGATATACTTGGTACTACAACCCAGCCACCAGCCCAGCCATTACTGGAGAAACAGGGCCTACCATATCAGTATCAGGGCTTTTTGCTACTACCACGATTTGGGTCAGGCAACAAGGCTGTAACACGACCAAAGTTGGGGTTACTGTTGTCGTAAGGCGCACCCCACGTGACTTTTTTACGGGCACTTGCCCCATCCAGAACAATGGTTTAGTTGCTGCTTACCCATTTAATGGCAATCTACTAGACATCAGCCCAAACGCAAATAACCTAACTGGGAACGGCAATGTCAGATACCAACCCGATCGGAATGGGGTGCCAAACGGTGCAGTCCTATTTGACCCGAACTCTTATGCCTCGAGACCCGTATCAACCTCCATCAATAGTATTGTCAATGGAATGACGCTAGCGTGTTGGTCCAAAACAAATAACTTCTTGCTCGAGACACCCTCATCTGGGCCCTACTTTTTTAATGCGCTAGTTTCAAAGTCCGAAAACAGCAATTTAATTTTCCACTTTCGGTTGCTGATGGCCAATGATGGTCTCATCAGCAGTGGTACTGGTTGGGACAAGGGCTTTTTGATTGGCAACAACTTCAATACTAATCAGTGGTACCATACGGCCAGCACATTTGATGGGCAGAAATTCACTTACTATGTTGACGGAGAACCAATTGGGCATATTCTGAATGCGTTGCCTCTGACACCCGATCAAAATGACCTCGAGGTTGGTCGGGATCGATCTGGACCAATCAAGAAAATGGATGGTTTGATCGATGACCTTAGGCTCTACAATCAACCGCTCAACAGGGACGAAATCCGCACCCTCGCCGACCGTTGCAAACCCTTCCGTGCCAACCTCCCCATCAGCCGCATTTGCGAAAACGACCCCTTCAAGCTCGAGCTGCTAAATGCGGAGCCTGGCATCCAATACCGCTTGCAGGATAGCACAGGCACCCCGCTCAGCGCCTATTTCACGACCTCTACCACCGACTCATTAACAACCCTCGTCTCCTTCCCGATCACGGGCAGGTCTCGCCGGGTTTATGTCCAGGCCAACAACAATGGCTGCACACGGGTCTTATCGGCCTCTTGGGGCCTAACGGTGGGCAACGTACCCGCTAACCTGATCCCGGATCGGCTGATCACCCAATGCGGCATCGCCCCAGTGACTATCAGCCCCATTATCATCACCATCGGCAGCTGGGTCTGGACACGTGCTGGCAATGTTGTCAGTACCACCTCGCAAGTTGTGGCGACACAGTCAGGCCAGTACATCACCCAGTTCACCAATCCGCAAGGCTGTGTGGCCCTCGATACAGTCGATGTCGTTTTGAATCCGCTGCCTGCCGTGCCAGAGCTCACTCCCTTGCCATCGGCAGTCGGGATCTATCAGCTTTGCCAAGGAGATAGCATCAGGGTCACCAGCTCCTATGCAACGGGGAATATCTGGAACGGGGTGCCACTTGCCACCAACAGTTTTCTAATTCAGAACTCGGGGGCCTACACCCTGCAACATCGAGATACCAATGGCTGCCTAAGCCCAATCCTTGACTTTAGCTCAACAGCCTCGCCTATACCTGCGATGCCCCAAATGGTCTTTGTTGGTCGGCCCCGAATATGCTTAGGCGACTCAACAGAAGTCAGGGTGCTGAACCCAGATCCGGGCCTAATATACACCTGGGAACCGCCCTCCTCTATCTCGCAAGGGACTAGGACCTTTGTTTATATCGATAAGCCAGCCAGGGCTTTCGCAAGCAACAATGGCTGCATAAGTATATGCCAAAACTGCCCACAGATAGCTCCCGTCCTACGTCCTACCATCGTGGCCAATGCAGGGCCAGACCAGCAGATTTGCGCTAGCCTTACACAGACCTCTTTCGGCAGCCCTAACACAGACCCCTTCCTGAAGTTTCGGTTCCGCTGGGTGCAGGACCCTACCAGTGTTAACCCCTACCTAGGACAGGTCCAGATTGATACCTCTGTTGATGGCTCGGCCCAAGCTCGATTTGTGCCTTCGCCAGCGCAGCAGTACCCTGTACGGTTCTTGGTTATCCAGCAAGCCATTGACATCAGCGGGCTATGTGATGATCTGGATACAACTGTGGTTACGATCTTGCCAGCCGTGTTGGGTGTGACCAAAACTGGACCTAATGCGTTTTGTGTAGGGTCCAGCATCACGAATACCGTTACGCCCATCGGGGTGAACCCGGCCTTGGTACGCTATCGCTGGACCAATGGTGATACAACAGCTACCACCACCATTAGCCGTGCCGGTACCTACGGCGTTACCATGTCAGTCGGTAGCTGCAACCTAGACCTGTTCTATTGGGTCGACTCGTTACCACTGCCGAATTTGCAAACAAATGGCCCTGGGGTGGTTTGCACTAACGATCGTCGTTTTGTC
>CANHWS010000190.1 GCA_947464365.1 Cytophagaceae bacterium
AGCCATACTTATCCTCCGTCCAAGACCATGACTTGCGGTATTTGCGCTCAAAGAGGGTGACACCGCCCAAGGTCAAGGTGCCTGTGGTGTCCATACCATAGACTTTGATTTTGGCGATCTCCCCTTCCGGCACAATGCTAGCCTCCTCCGCAAACATTACAAAGGTGCCCGCCTTGCCACAGGTCATATCCATCATCGACCGATTACCTGTCATCTCGGCTGGCCGTTTCATACGGACCGAACGCAACAAACTACCAGTCCGGACATCAAAAACATCTAGGACCATCTTCCGTTTTTTGATCGGATTGTGTTTGGCATCATAGGCGTCCTCTTGGTAATAGCGCAGGCCCGTGAATAGGCTATCAACCAAAAACGTATTGGCATAATAACTACCCTGGGCTAGGGGCTCCTCATACCCAATGATAGGCATCGGTGGTCCACTCGATGCTTTTCTGGCACTGACTTGGCTTTCTGTGAGGTTGATGGTCGACTCAGCCGCCTGCGCAAAGGCAAGAGCATTCATACATAGCCAGCCAAACATGAATGTGCTTGTAAAGAGGAGATTACGGATCATGTAGGAAGCCATCTGATATTAGGTGGCAAGTATATGCCACATTTTCCAGATTGAACTAATCCACGGACCAATAAATTGACTGGTTGTAACATTGACCTAGCCTAACCCCAAAAAAAATCCCCAGCCAAAGGCTAGGGATCTCTGATTAATAATGTCTTTGCGGGATAGCTCCTAGAAGCCTCCACGCCATTTGTAGGTCTGGGCCACTTTGTCGATCGCGACGATGTAGGCACCAATCCTGAGTGATACGTCATACTTGTTGGCAGCCTGGAACACACGCTCAAACGAGTCCTTCATGATGCGGTCGCTACGGCGTTGCACCCTGTCCAAGCCCCACTTGTAGCCAAGGCGGTTCTGGACCCACTCGAAGTAGCTAACTGTAACACCGCCAGCATTTGCCAAGATATCAGGCACTGCCTTGATGCCACGCTCGGCCATCACAGCATCTGCCTTAGCAGAGGTAGGACCGTTGGCACCTTCGACAATGAGTTTGCACCTTAGGGTATGCGCCACATCTTCGGTAATGACATCCTCTTTGGCAGCCGGGATCAGGACATCAACCTCAAGGGTCAATAGATCATCAGCCGGGATGAGGGTTGCCTCGGTAAATCCTGCTAGGGTACCTTTGTTTCCGTCACGATAGGCCAAAGCTTTCTCGATGTCGATACCGTTTTCGTTGTAATAGGCACCAGATATATCGCTGACCGCCACGACCTTGAGGCCGCGCTCAGCAAGCAATTTGGCGCTGATGCTACCAACGTTACCAAAGCCTTGGACGGCACAGGTAGCTTGGTAAGGATTGATCTTGAGTTTCTCGAGTGCTGCAAAGGTACTGACCATGATGCCACGCCCAGTTGCCTCAACACGGCCTAAGGAACCACCTAGGACCAACGGCTTACCAGTCACAACAGCGTTAACGGTCATGCCATGGCTTTTGCTATACTCATCCATCAGCCAGGCCATCTCACGCGGACCAGTGCCCATATCTGGGGCAGGGATATCCTTGTCAGGGCCGAAAATATCTAGCAGAGCTACGGTATAGGCACGCATCAAGCGCTCCATCTCACCAGCCGACATCTCGCGTGGGTTGCAAGTGATTCCACCTTTAGCACCACCGTACGGGATATCCACGACAGCGCACTTCCAGGTCATCCAGGCAGCGAGGGCCTTTACTTCGTCTATGTTGACGTCCATATCGAACCGGATACCACCTTTGGCGGGTCCAAGGACGTTACTATGGATCACACGATAGCCTTCGAAAACACGTACCCGACCATCATCCATCGTGATAGGCAAGCCTACGATCACTTGTTTGGTAGGAGTCTTGAGCACGTTGTAGGTGGACTCGTCCAGGCCTAAGATCTGGGCGGCCAGATCAAAGCGCTTCATCATCGACTCCAGCGGATTTTCACGATCCTTGATCGGAGCCGGTTCTATGTAGCTCATATAGCTTATTTTTAGGTGTATTGGTAGTGGCAAAGGTAGAGGTTTTTTCTGCTTACAACTACCAAATTGTTTGGCCAAAATCCGCAAAAAAAGGGCTCCACTCCCCGTACCTGCCCATTGATCCCGCTGGCAGTCCATAGGTAACTAGGGCCTGATATAATCATTGGGCACTCTCATAGCCCTTTGGCAGCGCCACCAAGGACAGTGTCCTAGACCACGCCGAGCAACGTGAGCCGTACTACTTTGACAACATCGCTGTTAGACCCAACCCTACAAATGGCTGTCTGTTCAGGTTCGCGGGCTTAGAGTAAGACAGAAGTTTTACCGACAAAAAACTTGGCTGGTCAAGTTGTAAAAGGCGAGGGCACCACGACAGACACCCCAGTTAATCAGATAGAGGCATCTGTGGTTAAAGCCGGGACCAGAGTGGCGCGGTAGGTGGCAAGGCTAGGCTCTTAATCAGACGGACATCACGACCTTGCCTATTTATAGATTATTCCTCTAACGCCAAAGGAGCATTGACTGCAAAGTTGGGCATCCCGAAACTACAACAAAGTAAATAGCACCTGACTATTTGGGCCAATCTTGACACTGATCTCCTTCGTCAGAGAATCGTCAACGGGGTGGATGATATATACGCAATTAACGGTTGGCTTTGCCTCCTTAATCTTTGTACCGCATAAATCAAGTACGAAAGGGATAACAATAGGCAATACACACTCAGATAGTACCGAACAATTAGCCTAAAAAAACCCTACCCCAATATCAACTTCTGCCCAGGCGTGAGCTTACGGTTCTTGAGGCCGTTAAGCTTGATGATATCGTTGACCGAAATGCCCTCATGTTTCTGGCAAATCGCCCATAGCGTATCCCCAGGCTGTACTTGGTAGGTACGCTGACGCACTTTGGGGCTCTGTTTACGGCCAACAGCCTTGGAGCCAGCTTTCGGACCCTGATGTGCCAATGCCTTGGTCATACCAGTGTTTACATCTGCTAAAGCCCCTCCCGATGTGGCATTGTCAGGGGAGCAGACCAATAGCTCTTGCCCAGGTACGATCGTGGTCCCTAACTTGATGTTGTTCCAAGCACATAACTGCTCTATGGTGACACCAAATTTTCGAGCGATCGTGAACAAACCTTGTCCAGCTGCCACTTTATATTTTTTGATTTCTGGTGTTAGCGACTGATTGTCAAGTTCGGCTGTTACGTCATGGTCAGCGTTTGCTGATGTAACACCCATCGTCGTAGCCCCGAGGCTAGCACGGACTGCTGCGGGCAGCTCTGGTTCGGTGCTAGTATCTGGCGCAGCAGACTTTGGTGCCACATCCGTTTGGCTACCATAAGACACTACCTCCTGACTTGCGCTAGTAGTAACTGGGGCAGTCTGGTTACTTGGCGCTGCCTTAGCAATTGCTAGCAATTTGGCATTGTCTTGGGTCTGCTCTGGTTGACGACGACCTCGTTTGCCACGTTTGCTTTTGGCATTGCTCGCCAATAGGACTTTATGCTTGTTGCGTTTGTCGGCCTTGAGGAGGTAGGCTGCCAAGTAATGATCGGGCACGGGCACGGCAGCACTATCCAATAGCTCCTGCACATTGAGGCCTACAAAGTCCTTCACGGCCGATGGATACTTAAGGTAATATGGCTGACCTGGAGGGGTGCTATGCCGCCTAAGGGTAGGGTTGATCTGTTTGAGATCCTTGTGCGATACACCAATGTATTGCGCAAAGGCAGGCAGACTTATATGCTTGTCAACCAAGACCGAGTCGGACGGAATCGGAACTAAGAGACTGTCTGCATCAGGAAAGATATTATGCTCTTTATAATAGTTAATGGCGTAAGTCAGGGCTACAAACTGAGGCACGTATGCACGGGTCTCTTGTGGCAGGTAAGGATATACTTCCCAAAAAGTCCGTTTGCCAGTGCGCTCTACAGTGCGTTTGACTTTGCCCATACCACAATTGTAGCTGGCCAGCACCAGCTCCCAGTTACCCAAAACCCTGTATAGACGTTTTAGGTATTTACAGGCAGCCTCCGTTGACTTTTCAACGTGCAGCCTTTCGTCAAAATAATGATCGATGTTGAGGCCGACCTCCTTGCCAGTTGGTGGCATAAACTGCCAAAGACCTACTGCCCCTACCCTGCTGATAGCCGTAAAGTTAAGCCCACTCTCAACGATTGCTAAATACTTCAGCTCCTCGGGCAGGTCATACATCTTGAGGTACTTCTCGAAAATCGGGAAGTAAAAGTCCTTCCGCTCAAGTACCATTTTGGTATAGGCTCGGTTCCGGACCGTGAAGTAATCGATAAAGCCAGCAACCTTGGGGTTTAAAGTCAACGGGATTTTACCCTCAATACAGCTGAGCCGATCAGCTAGTAGTTCCATGCTAACCTTCGGGACAAAACTGGCTGGTAGGCTCAGCAGACTATCTGTTACCTGTTTGGTTACGATGCTACTACTGTCGTCCGCCGTGAAGTCCAGCGCCTCGGTTGGATCGGCAAGTGTATCCTCAAACAAAAACTGCTGTGGCTGACCAACCTCAGGCCGCGTCGTCTGGGCCATAGCCGCAGAAACGGAGCCTAAAGCGAAGATCAAAAAGGCGAAAACTACCTTCCGAACCGAATAGCCACCACGAATGCCCATAGTCTTGTTACTTGCTAATCAGGAGGCAACCGCCTGCCTGTCTGCAAAGATAAAGTTTTGCTGGCACAAAGCCGCAATAAAGACCAACCTCTATCCTACTTTAACACAAGTACCCTAAAACACTGATTACCAACAAAGCAACCCAAATGAGTAACCTTGTTGGTAATCAGCAATAACAGCAAAGGGCCTAGCCTAATTAGGCCTACTCGACTGCAAGATTAGTGGACTGGGTCTGGCCGTCAGCATGCACCAGTAGCCGATACATCCCCGCAGGAAGGCCCTGAAGGTTAAGTGTTGTTTGGTCGTCGGTCAAGGTGTTAGACATCATGACCTGGCCGATGGCATTTAGCAACATAACCTGTGCACCAGCCTTGGCTAATCCACCCGATAGTAAGGCAAAACCCGTCGCTGGATTTGGCGCGATACGAAGGGATGAATGCTGCTGAGCCTGCCCAACACCATTAGTTATGTCTGCGCTAACGCACAAGCTGAACTGATCTGTTGGATCGTTATTGAAGTCCCCCGCTATGTAGATAAAATAGGTCGTGTTCGGCAACAAGCTGTTAACCACCACAGATGGCATAATGCCACCAGGGCGGATACCACAACTAACCTCATTGAATGGCCCAGCGCATGTGCCTGCAGCGTTGGTAGAAAACACCCGAACCTGACCAACTGCAAAACCCGCATTGCCAATAACTACATCCGAACTACCAGCACCTGTTTGGTTGGTCCTGAACTTAAACCACACATCGTTTGGCGTGGTGGCAGATGCACAGCCAGGCAAGCTATATCCATAAGCGCTAGCGTTTGTAGTTGTAGCTCCGATATTGCTAGTGGCAATAAAGCTACATCCTGAGCCAACTAACACCTCGGTGGCACCGCAAGGGTCATCATTAAGGATAGGACGGACGATCTCGATCGGACCTGTCCAACGACTCTGGACCGATCCGCCTGAACAAACAAGCCTTACGTAAACACTGTAACGAACACCTCTTACTAAGTTCGGTAAAAAAACAGAGTCGGCATTATTGACATTGAGGACGCTACCAGTACCTGGCACGAAGCCTTCTGGCCCGTATTCAACGATGGCATCAGCATTGGCAATAGGAACATTCCAGCGGACTACCACGTCATTACCCCGTTCACCAGCAAACCGCACGTTGGTTGGGCGAGTACATGCACCTGGTGCCGAAAACTCATAGGCGCCAATATCTGGAGTAGACAAAGACCGCGGGGCACCGGTTAAATCAGTAGTGATGCCAAGTGTCATCCCCAAATTGTCAATATTGGCATAGGTCGGAGTAAAATCATTGGAGGCAGGGGCGCGGAACAATGGATCTGCAAACTCTGTCTGATTGTCAAATGGACCACGTTTCCAGTCAGCAAAACGACTAACACCTACGGTCCCTTGCAATCCAAAAAAACGATTGGCACCAGCAAGTGTATCTAGGAAATAAACGTTGTTATTCAATACCACTCCTGCAGAGCTCGGGTTGCCGTAATAGATATACCTAATGCCGGTACCGGGGCGGTTGACAGAAATGATGTTATTGAGGATGTTCATGCGGTTAAGCGCACCTGTACCAGTAAATATACCATAAGCACCAGAAGTGCTTGCAGAGGGACCATCGAGAACAATGGTATTGTGCAGGATGTTGATAAATGTGCGCCCCGAAGCGTAGATACCATAAAGTGCCGAATTCCCTGAGTGGTTGAAACGACCAACAACATTGTTAAAGACCCGAGCCTCACCACCTAACAATCCATTCCCGGAAAAGTAGATGCCATAGACAGCAGAAGTTGTTGTGCCTGTAAAAAAGTCATATATTTTGTTGTTCCTAATTACAAAGTTGCGGTGCACACCACTTTGGTAGATGCCGTACGAGGTTGTTACAGGACTAAATGCCGAGGTTCTGTATACAGAGTTGTTATCGACAACTGTGCCATTAGACCGAAGAACAAAAATGCCGTAGGAATAGAAGTTTCGGACTTGGTTATTCCTAATAACGAATCCACCATTGTTGACTGAGGTATCAGAGCCAACATAGATACCAGATACCCAACCATCAACAGTGTTATCACGGAATGTACAATTACTAA